>JAHIVS010000429.1 GCA_018816605.1 Pseudomonadota bacterium | reverse complement strand
CCAAGCCGGATCCCAGGTAAAGATGATCCTTGCCAATCTGAAAATATCCCCGGGATGAGGAATATCTGAGATACATCTGGTCGGACCCGCCGGAAAAGCCCCTCCATAATTTTTTGTAATAGCCGCCGGCAGGCTGTTCCCCGGCCAGCATGTAGTAAGCACCAGCCATGGACCAATTCCCCTGTCCGATATTCATCCCGCCGAAGGTCTTGTTGTAGAGCCGGCCGTCAAGGGTGTCGCTCCCCAGGTTGCCGGCGGCCCGGGGATTGATGAAAAGAATGGCATCGGATGCAGGGTTGAAAGCATTTAAAGAATAGGAGTGATTTATACGCCATTTTTCATTCGGCAGGTTGTCTATCAGGGCCGATATTTCCTGATAGCTGTATGGCCCGTATCCTTTCAGTAACGGAACCCGGCCCCTGATCTCCAGTTCCTCCAACAACTGGCGGTATCCCAGATGATCGGGCAGCGAGTAATCAAAGGCCCTGGCTGGGTTCGCTGCCAACAGTAGCACTACACAAACAAGGAAAATTATGATTTTGATAGTTCTCATATTCATGAATACATTCTTATAATTCTTATAGGGTCATAAGAGGCCGATTCCCCATAGATCCATTAGTTGATCCACCTCAAAATCAGGCTGGCATTTGGCATCGCGGTTATAATCCCTTCGCAGCATAGCGGTTTTTACCCCGGCGGCTTTCCCGGCGGCCACGTCCTTCCAGGTGTCACCGACCATCACGGTTTCGTTTTTGAGAAGGGAGTGTTTCTCTATCATCCGGTTGATCATGCCGGGTTCGGGCTTACGGCAGCCGCAGCCGTCACCATCATCATGCAGGCAATAGGAAACATCCTTTATCCTGCAGGATGATCTTATTATCAGATCGACCTGTTCCAGAAATCCCCGATCGATCAATCCCCGGGGAACCTCCGGCTGATTTGAGATTATGAACAGATCCTTCCCTAGGGACGCCGCCCTCTCGTGGAATCTTACAAAATCATCCCTCAGCCGGAACTCCTCCACCGACCGGGGAGAGGTGGCCTTGGAATCCCTGAAGATCACCTCGTTGATGGTTCCGTCGCGGTCCAGGAATATATTTTTTATCTTGCCGGCCATCGGAGCCCTATCCCTGGCAGCTCAGGTTGAGTTTCTTCTGCAGTTCCAGCACCACGTAATGGAATAGAATGGAGTGTATGCTTTCTGCGGTGCACATATCGTTTAACGGGACATGCAGCTGATGCCTGGTCAAAGCCTTCAGTTTCCCGCCGTCGAAACCGGTCACGCCAATGGTGGTCAGGCCGTTCTGGTTGGCCCAATCCACCGCCCTCAATACATTCGGGCTGTTGCCCGAGCCGCTTATGGCCACCAGAATATCCCCGGTTTTGGCAAAGGTCCTCAACTGCTGTTCAAAAACATATTGATAGCCGTCGTCATTGGCCAGGGCGGTAATGAAGGGAATATTATACGTCAGGCTGACGGCCTTAAAGCGAACCTCGCTATCCAGAGCGCCCCTGCATCCCTTGGCCAGGTCCTGGGCAAAATGAGAGGCGTTGGCCGCCGATCCCCCGTTGCCGATGACGAATATGGATCTTCCCTCGCGGCGGGCCTTCAGCAGGAGGTCGATAAGATCTTTTACCTGGTCCCGGGCGATCTTAGATAATATTTCATTCAGGTCCTGAATGTATCTTTCGAAGCTCATGTTCTCACCCCCGTTATTTTGGGCCATTCTTTTTCGGCCTTTTGCAGGTTTTTCAGAGTCCCGATATCAATCAGATAATCGTCGGTTATCCAGCCCTTCATCTTTCCGGACAGCAACGGAAGCAGATCAAAGCCGATGTCGGCAGCATCCCGGTCCGGGATAATATCCAAAACAGAAGGATCGGAAATATAAAGCCCGGCATTGGCCAGGTTAGTCTTTGGCTTTTGGGGCTTCTCCTCAAAACTTATTACAGTGTTCTGCCCGTCGATTTCGGCTATGCCGCAGGCCCGCGGGTTGTCGGAATGAAACAAGGCCATGCTGAAAATGCTTTTTTGCTGGCGGTGGAAGGTCAGTAAATTATTGAGGTTATAGTTTGTCAGATTGTCGGCATATAAGATGAAAAAATCCTTTTCCCGGCAAACGAACTCCCGGTTTGCCCGAAGGGTGCCGGCGCTGCCCAGGAGTTTTTCTTCGCAAAAGATCCGGAACCTGATTTTTGTGTCCTGTTTTTTTAAAAAGCTCTCCACTTTTTCCGGCAAGTAATGCAGGTTTATCAGAACCTCATCTATGCCGCTGTTTTCCATCAATTCTATCCACCAGGCCAGCAAAGGTTTTCCGGCAACCGGCACCAGACATTTAGGGAGATCATTGGTCAGGGGGCGGAGCCGGGTGCCCAGGCCGGCCGCCAGCAAAAAGGCCTTCACTTCCGGACCATTCTGACTACATTCAATTGTTTCATGGTCTTGTCGGCATATTCCAGAATATCCTCAATATCGGTCTGGGATTTAAGATACTCCAAGTAATCCTTTACCGAATCCGCCGCCGTTCTCTGGGGAGCCCATCCCAGATTTTTGATCTTAGTAATGTCCGAGCAGGTGTGCCTGGTATCCCCCAGCCGAAATTCTCCGGGGACATTTGGCTTTAAATATTCCTTGCCCTGGACCTGGGCCACGATATCGGCAAATTCCCTGACGGTGTAGGGGTGGCCGCCGCCAACGCAATAGGCATTATAATCCGCCCGGGGGTCCTGCATAACCAGCAGATTGGCATCCACCACATCATGAATGTTGACAAAATCCCGCCGCTGCAGGCCGTCCTCGTAAATGGTGGGGGCTCTGTCAAAAAAGTAATGCAGGTTGAATATCCGGCAGGCCCCGCTGTAGGCATTATAAAAAGACTGGCGAGAGCCCTGAACGATTGAATATCGCAGGGCCACCGATGGTATCTGGTATCTTCGGCCGAAGGCCAGGGTCATCAGCTCCTGAGAATATTTGGATATGGCGTAGGCGTTGGGTGGACTGGCATGGGCCTCCGTGGTCCATTGCCACTCCATGGGCTGGCCGTCCTGATCCTTCCATTCCCAATCCCCGGCCTCCAGCTGGGCCAGCGGTCTCTGATAGGGCGCAACCAGGGAGTCGTCCTTTCTTTTATACAATCCCTCGCCCTGAACAAATTGGGAGGAGGCCACCACTATCTTTTTTAGGGGCAGTTTTTTCTCCACGGCAATTTCATAGATCAGGGCGGTACTGACCGAATTCACCTGAAAAAAGGTTGAAAAATCGGGAAGATAATCCTGATAGGCGGCAAAATGGAAAACATATTCCACCCCTTCCAAAGCCCGTTCCATT
>JAHIVS010000428.1 GCA_018816605.1 Pseudomonadota bacterium | reverse complement strand
TGCCCGGGCTTTTTCCCAGCATGGCCGCATGGGATGGGGGGCTGCCATGCAATTGAAGGGGGGTGACAATTGTATCAAAAACACGTTGTTTGTGCCGGATACTCAGAACCGCCCCGTTAAACTGCCCGTTTAAAAAAAGCGGGCGGGCAGAAACAAAGGCTTGCTGGTCGCTGATCATTACCCGGGTCTCTTTCAGGAGATTGGCATCCAGGATTTTGTCCACAATGGGTTCCGGCAGGATATGAAAGGCGGATCGGGTATACAGATCGCAGAATGAAAAAAGTTTAACAGCCATGGAATTGCACCGGGTGACAGCACCTTTGGGGTCAATGGTCAGCATGCTCTCACAGGAGAGGTCCATTGCCGTTTTGAGGGCCTGCTCGGTTTCATCCAGCTTGCTGCGCTGGTTTTTCTGGTATAAAAGCGCTGCAATCCAGTCCGAGAATAGATTCAGGGCATCCACATAGACTTTTGTTTCCCGGGTGATCCGGTCGTGGCCTTCCCGGGAAAAGGAGGTAAAGGTCATAACCCCCAGGGGGGTGGTCCCCATGCGGATACTCCTGAGAATCTCGATTTTGGCCGGACACTTGCCGAGAAATCTGCACCCGGCACAGGCCGGCATGTGTCCGGGTTTGTTGACCATGACATTGCCATGTGCCACCACATCATCTATGGACGGGGCATGGACGGTTTTGCCCTTTTGCTCGAGGTAGTCGTCGGTGCAGGCAACCAGGTGGCTTTCAAGATCAAAGATCGCCACATCTATTCTAAGGGCCCCCTTGATGATCCGGGTGAGGCGTTCCAGGTCCTGTTTGCAGGCATTCATATCCATCATGGTCTTTCCTTAACCTTTTTGCATCAGTTCTTTACCAGGTGGCGGCCCTTTGTTTATGGGGCCGGCAAAAAGCAGTCTACGCTTTTTTAGCGGCTTTGACAAACCAATTGTCAAATTCGGCCTCGATTGACAAAGATGACAATTATTATGGGGTTGGGGGGGATATGATAACAGGAACCCTGAAAATCTGTGTGATTTTTTTTGCCTGGTTTTCTTTGAAAACAGGCAGATAGAAGATTCGACCCCCTGTGTTATCGGTGTCGGCATGGAAAATGCTATACTCCTGAAGATAAAGTGATTATCAACACTATTTACAAGGAGAGATCCATGGCAATTAAGGGGTTTAAAAACCATCCCTATATCCCCAATTCGGTCCCGCAAATCCAGGAGCAAATGTTGGCAGAACTGGGATTGTCCAGTCTGGAAGATTTGCACCAGGAAATTCCTGCATCCCTGAAGTTAACCCAGAACATGAAGCTTCCCGAGGCGTTGGGGTCGGAGTTTGAACTCAAAAAGCACGTACGGCAGCTTTTGGGCAAAAACAGGCATTGTGACGAAATGCTTAATTTTCTGGGGGCAGGATGCTGGCAGCATTATGTGCCGGCCATCTGCGATGAGATCAATGGCCGGGGCGAGTTTTTGACAGGGTATGGCGGTGAAATGTACAATGACTTCGGCAGATTTCAGGCCCTGTTTGAATACCAGAGCCTGATAGGGGAGCTGGTGGACATGGAAGTGGTCAATGTTCCCACCATGGACTGGTGCCAGGCGGCCGCCACTTCCATCCGCATGGCCTCCCGGCTAACCGGCCGGAAGGAGGCCCTGGTTCCGGACCTCATGGACCCGGATAAATTTTTGGTCATGAAAAATTATTGCGGCCCGGATATCCGTCTTATCCGGGTGGGCCATGACCCTGTCACGGGCCAGCTGGACCTTTCTGACCTGCAATCCAGTCTGTCTGAAAAAACAGCGGCCGTCTATTTCGAAAACCCTTCTTTTCTGGGCTTTATTCAGCTCCATGGCCAAAAAATTTGTGACCTGGCCCATGGGGTGGGTGCCATCAGCATTGTTGGGGTGGACCCCAGTTCCCTGGGGATTCTGACACCGCCGGCCCAATACGGGGCCGATATTACCTGCGGTGAACTCCAGCCCCTGGGCATGCACATGAATTACGGCGGCGGCCAGGCCGGATTCATGGCCACCCGGGACGAGGAGAAATATGTAATGGAATTTCCCTCCAGGCTCTTTGGCATTGTTCCCACCTGCAAAAAAGGGGAGTACGGGTTTGATGATGTGGCCTATGACAGGACTTCTTTCGGCCACCACCGGGAACATGGCAAGGAATATGTGGGAACCCAGGCGGCCCTGTGGGGGATTACGGCCGGCGTCTATCTCGCCTGCATGGGACCCCAGGGCATGGTAGAGCTGGGCCAGACCATTCTCCAGAAATCCCGATATGCCATTGAACGGCTCGATGACATTAAAAATATCAAGGGTTCAAGGTTCCAATCCGTGGGGTTCAAGGAATTTGTGGTGGATTTTACCGATACCGGTAAAAGCGTGGCGGATATCAACCAGGCCCTTTTATCCCGGGGCATTTTCGGGGGCAAGGATTTGTCAATGGATTTTCCCGCTTTGGGGCAGTCTGCCCTTTATTGCGTTACCGAGATCCATTCCCGGGAAGATATTGATCGCCTGGCCACGGCCCTTGGTCAAATTACAGGCTGATCCAAACAAATCCTAAGAAATTGGAATACCCAAAGGAGACACAAATGGAACGAATCGATAGAAGCGCAAGGGTCAGAGAAAATTTTCACCAGGCCAAATGGGATGAACCCATTATTTTTGAATTGAGCACCAAAGGGGAACGGGGCATCCAGGTCCCTAGAGCCGAAGCCCATATCCGTGATTCGGTGGGAGACGGGATCAGCCTGTTGCCGAGCCATATGCGGCGGGCCGTACCCCCGGCCCTGCCGGAAATTTCCCAGCCCCGGGTGCTGCGCCATTATATGCGGCTGTCCCAGGAAACCCTGGGGGCGGATGTGAACATTGAGATCGGCCAGGGCACCTGTACGGTCAAGTACAGCCCTAAAATAAACGAGGTTCTGGCAAGGCTTCCCCAGATAACCGAGCTGCATCCGCTCCAGGATCCCCAGACCGTCCAGGGTATTCTGGAAATATTTCACAGGACCGAGGGCATGTTAAAGGAAATTTCGGGCCTTGAGCGGTTTACCTTCCAGCCCGGGGGGGGGAGTCAGGGAATTTTTGCCATGGCATCCATGGCCTATAAATATTTCGAAGACAAAGGGGAGGAAAAGGTCAGAGATGAAATCATCACCACCCTTTATTCCCACCCGTCCGATGCGGCTGCCCCTTCGGTTAAAGGATATAAGATTATCCATATCCCCCCGGACAAGGACGGGTATCCGGATTTTGAGGCCTTTAAGATGGCTGTGGGTGAGCGAACAGCCGGTTTTTTCGTGGCCAATCCCGAAGACACCGGCGTATACAACTCAAGGATTCTGGAATTCACAACTCTTATCCATGAGAACGGAGGCCTGTGCGGCTACGACCAGGCCAATGCCAACGGACTGCTCGGGGTAACCCGGGCCAGGGAAGCCGGTTTTGACATGTGTTTTTTCAATCTGCACAAAACCTTTTCCACCCCCCACGGTTGCGGCGGACCTGCCTGCGGCGTCACCGGGGTGACCAAAGCGTTGGAACCCCATCTGCCCGGGCCCTTAATCATAAAAAAGGAAGACAACTCCTTTGGATTTGATACCTCTTTTCTTACGGACCCCCGTTCGGTGGGCAAGGTCCGCTCCTTTTACGGGGTGGCACCGGTGGTGCTCAAGGCCTATTCCTGGATCATGAGCCTTGGGGCGGAAGGGCTTTATGAGGTGGCCAAGGTGGCGGTGCTCAACAACAATTACCTGTATAAAAAGCTCATGGAGATCCCCTGTGTGGACGCTCCCTATATCAGAGGCAGACAGCGCATTGAGCAGGTCCGGTATACCATTGAACGTCTGACCCGGGAGACCGGCATCACCTCCGGAGACATCCAGCGCAGGATGATGGATTTCGGGATGCACTACTGGACCAGCCACCATCCCTACCATATCCCTGAGCCCATAACCCTGGAACCCACGGAAACCCCGTCCCGGGACGATCTGGATGAGTATATCGCGACCTTGAAGCATGTATTTCAGGAGGCCTACGACACGCCTGAAATCATCCGAACCGCCCCCCATCGTTCTGTCTGCCACCAGGTTGACGGATCGCCGTCCGATGATCCGGACCAGTGGGCCATTACCTGGCGCAGCTATCTGAGAAAAACGGCTGCAAACTAGCGGGTGATGCAGTGAAACGACTGGGATTCATTATCAACCCCATTGCAGGCCTGGGCGGCCGGGTGGGACTCAAGGGCACCGATGGCATGGCAGAAGCGGCCATGGCTCTGGGGGGGCTTCCGTCGGCCCCCCAAAAGGGGGCCCGTGCCCTGACAGGCCTGGCAGAGAACCGGCTGGGAAAAGAGGGGGTGCTCCTTCTGACCCCGCCGGGGGTCATGGGAGAAACCATGGCCAGGGCAGCCGGGTTTTCTCCCTGTGTGGCGGATCTGGACCTGGCCGAAAAAACATCCGGAGCCGACACCATTGCAGCCGCCAGAAAGATCAAGGCCCTTGGGGCGGATCTTCTGCTTTTTGCCGGCGGGGACGGCACGGCCCGGGACATTTGTGCGGCCCTGGGGGAAAGCCTTCCCTGTATCGGAATTCCCGCCGGTGTCAAGATTCATTCTCCGGTTTTTGCCAGGACCCCGGAAGCCGCAGGCCAATTGGCCCGATTGTTTCTGGAGGGAAAATCAAGCCGGGTGTGTGAACAGGAGGTGCTGGACATCGATGAGCAGGCCTATCGGACGGGTCGGGTCAGCACGAAGCTTTTCGGGTATCTTAAGGTGCCCGATGAAAGGGGGTGCATGCAGAACCGCAAGGCCGGCACCCCCATAAGCCAGAAGGCTTCCCAGAACCTTATCGGCCTTGCCATGATCGATGCCATGGAACCGGATGTTTTTTATCTGGTGGGGCCGGGGACCACCACCCGGCCGATTCTGTCCAACCTGAATCTTGGTCACACTCTTTTGGGGGTGGACGTGGTTCAAAACAGACAGATGGTTAAAATGGACGCGGCAGAAAAGTTGATCCTGGAAATCATCAAGGGCCATCCCTTTAAGATTATCGTCACTCCCATCGGTGGCCAGGGTTATCTGTTCGGCCGGGGAAATCACCAGTTCAGCCCGGAGATTATCCGGCAAGCCGGAAAACAGAACATATGGGTGGGGGCCACCCTTGAAAAAATCGGCAGCCTTAAGGGAGAGCCGTTTTTAGTGGATACCGGTGACCCGGATACAGACCGGATGCTGGCTGGATACATCCGGGTGGTGACAGGCTATCGCCAGGAAATGATCTATCCGGTTGTATAGGCGCCAAGGCAGTACAACTTGCCAATAAAGCGTGTGCAGTAGATTTTGTTAACCTGCCGCATACCATTGATGCGTTCGTGCACAGTGGGTCGGCAAAATTTTAATTCATTTAAGGAGAAAAAAATGAAAACGCTCAAATTGTGTCTTATCATTCTGGGGTGTGTTTTGTTTGCCGGCACCCAGGCCCTAAGCGCCAAAACCATGAAATGGCGTATGTCTTCCTGTCTGAATTCCGAAAACCTTTTTACCCTCCATGCCAAGGACTGGGCAGAACGGGTGGGACAGAAAACCAATGGCCGGATCCAGATTGCCGTATTTGATTCTGAAAAATTGGGGGCCGAAAGGGAAACCCTGGAGCAAATGAAAATCCATGCCCTCCAGGCCGGAATCCTTTCCAACTCTTCCTTGACCATGTTTGGCAATACCCAGGCCATTTACAATCTGCCCTATCTGTTTACCAGCCTGGATCAATGCGTGGCCTTTTCAAAATCCCCCGAGGCTGCCTTACTTTCCAAATTGTTTGAGGAAAAATCGGGGATTAAGATCATCGGTCTGTTCCCCGAAGGCTTTCGCCATATCATGAACGCCACAAAGCCCATCAACACCCCCGAGGACCTTAACGGCATGAAAATAAGGGTCATGGAAAATCCCACCCATATCGCGGCCATGAATGCCATGGGTGCCACGGGTACACCCATCAGCTGGGGGGAAGTGGTTACCTCCATCCAGACCCGGGTCATTGACGGATTTGAAAACTCCATTCCCACACTGGCATCGGTCAAAGCCTGGGAGTTCCAGAATTACCTGTCCCTGACCACCCATTTTTATGACGCCTCTTTTATCGTCATGGACATGGCCGTCTGGAATGCGCTTTCCGTTGAAGACCAGGCCCTTGTGATGGAAGCCAGCGATGAAGCCACCTTGGCGAGTATTGAAAAAATCAAGGAATACACCGCCAAAGATCTTGAGACCATCAAGGCCCATGGTGTCGCGGTGACCTCTCCTGACCTTGATTTGTTCCGGAAGCGGGTTGAACCGGTGTACCAGGATTTTTATAAAGAATTTCCCCAGTTAAAACCGGTTGTTGAAAAGGCATTAAGTCTTCAGAAATAATCTGCGGCCCTCCTTTTGCCCGGAACGGCAGAATCCGGGCAAGGGGAAGGGGCTGCAGCGGATAATTCACATTTACCTCAAGGATATCTTTCATGGAGTTTTTTACACGTGCCATTGATTTCATTGACCGCATCTTTCAATTTTTCCTGATCTTTTTCATGGTCGAGATTACCCTGGTCATCTCCATTGCCGTTGTCAGCCGGTATTTTATGAATGCTCCTATCTACTGGGCCGAAGAAGTGATCCGCTATTCCTTTGTCTGGGCCACTTTTTTGGGGGCGGCCTGTGCCTTTCGCCAGGGGGAATTGGTTGCAATGTCCGTGGTGCTCAATGCGCTATCGGACAGGAATCAGAAATTAGCAAGGCTGTTGCTGGAAATCATCATTGGGTTTTTTCTCGTCGTAACCCTTGTTTTTGGCATCCAGATGGCCCAGGTGGTTGCCCCCCAGCTGACGGTCTCCACAAGGGTTTCCATGGCCTGGCTCTATGGGGTGGTGCCGGTGAGTTGCACCTTTATGCTGCTGTGCTGCATTGACAATATCTGCGGACATGTCCGGAGCATCATGCCGGTCAACAAAAGGAGGGTTCCATGATTTACCTGGTGCTTCTCTTTTTTATCCTCTGTCTTTTTTTCGGCATGCCCATTGTCTTTGCCCTGGGCGTTCCCGGAGCCCTGTATATCCTCTTGACCGGGGTTCCGGCCAATATGATTCCGGCCAAGCTCATTGCCGGGGTGGACGTATTTGTCCTTCTGGCCATTCCCATGTTTATCGTGGCAGGGAACCTCATGAACGAAGCCGGGATATCCAAACGCCTGGTCCGGTTTTCCATTGCCCTTGTGGGCGCCATGCCCGGCGGGCTGGCCATGGTGAATGTGGTGTCATCCATGTTTTTTTCAGGGGTGACAGGCGCAGCTTCCGCTGATACGGCCGCCATGGGATCCATCCTGATTCCCGCCATGAAGGAACAGGGATATGAAGACGGATTTACTGCTGCCATTACAGCGGTCTCCTCCACCATCGGACCCATCATCCCGCCCTCTATTCTCTTTGTGGTCTATGGGTATATTGCCAATGTTTCCATTGCAAGGCTTTTTCTGGGGGGCATCATTCCCGGAATTCTTATCGGGCTGATCCTCATGGCCACGATATTTATTCTGGCAAAGAAAAACGACTATCCTGCCGGTGCCAGCTTTTCCCTGGACCAGCTTTGGAAGGAGTTTAAAGGCGCTTTCCTGGCATTGCTTTTGCCCCTGGTGATCCTTTTGGGCATTGGCATGGGCATCATGACCCCCACCGAAGTCTCGGGCATTGCAGTGGTCATTGCCTTTGTGGTCGGAAAATTT
>JAHIVS010000002.1 GCA_018816605.1 Pseudomonadota bacterium | reverse complement strand
TATACAATGGCGTGTGGATAAATTAACGAGACAGACAAAGGTGTCTATTCCGGTATGATCTCCGGGAAGATGCCTTTTTGCGTTTTTCAGGGCAATAAAAGGGATTCTCGGACATATCTTGAAGCGGTTGACAACCCTTATGAAAGGAGAGAAGCACCCATGGAAATGAGATTTTCAAATTCAAATGATGCCCTTGGAACAAAAAATCGGGGGAATGCCTGTGAATCGAGCCTGTGTACCTTGTGCCGGGCCGATTGCAAAGGCAAATGTGAAACCTGGCTGTCCAGCATGGTGGGCCGGAAACTTTTGTACCCCAGAAGTTTTGGTTTGGTAACGGCCGGAGCCAATAATACCAGTCATGTCGGCGTTTCCTACAATTCCCTGAGAATCCAGGGGTATGCCTATGGATCACACGGGTTGGCAGGAGGGCTGACCTCCAGTGCAGACGACTGCATCTTCCCCAATGTCAGCCTTGAAACCGCATTTGGAAAACGCCGGAAGACAAAAATTCGCATGCCCCTGATGACAGGTGCTCTAGGGTCTACCTTTATTGCGGAAAAATATTGGGATTCTTTTGCCATTGGCGGTGCCCTCATCGGTATCCCGGTTGTGATCGGAGAAAATGTGGTGGGGGTGGACAGAAACTCCCAGATCGCCGGCGGTGAAACCAAAAAGGGCAAGATCAAAAGCGCACCGGAACTGGATCGCAGAATTGAAACTTATTTAAGATATTTTGACGGGTATGGGGCCATTATTGTCCAGCTCAATGTTGAGGATACCCGCAACGGGGTGGCGGAATATGTGGTGGACAAGTATGGGGACAAGTGCATCATTGAACTTAAATGGGGCCAGGGTGCCAAAAATATCGGTGGCGAAATCCAGGTCAGAAGCCTGGAGTATGCCCAGTTTCTGAAAGACCGGGGATATGTGGTGGACCCGGACCCCTCTCTACCCGAAGTCCGGCAGGGGTTTGAACAGGGCGCCATTAAATCCTTTGCCCGGCACAGCCGTTTAGGGGGCACAAACCTGCCCACCGTCGCCCATGTCCAGGAAGATTTCATGAACAGCGTGGAATACCTTCGGGGGATAGGGTTTGACAGAATCACATTGAAAACCGGTTCCTACGGCATGGAAGAGCTGGCCATGGCCATAAAATTTGCCACGGACGCCGACCTGGATCTGCTGACCATTGACGGTTCCGGGGGAGGTACCGGCATGAGTCCCTGGAACATGATGCAAAGCTGGGGGGTTCCCTCCATCAATCTGCATTCCAAGGCCCACGAATATGCCTCTATCCTGTCTGCCAAGGGAAAACATGTGGTGGATATGTCATTTGCCGGCGGGTTTGCCCTGGAAGATCATATTTTCAAAGGCCTTGCCCTGGGCGCTCCCTATACCAAGCTCATCTGCATGGGCCGGGGCATCATGATACCCGGGTTCCTGGGTGCCAACATTGAAGGGGCCATTTATCCGGAGCGACGGGCCGAAGTCAACGGCAACTGGAACGAATTGCCCAAGACGGTTCTCCAGGTCGGGAAAACAGCAGATGAAATTTTTGCCGGCTACCATAGCCTGGCGGACAAGATTGGTAAGGATGAAATGAAAAATATTCCCTATGGTGCCATTGGATTCTACACCCTGGCAGACAAGCTGGGATGCGGACTGCAACAGCTTATGGCCGGTGCCAGGAAGTTCTCCCTAAACCAGATCACCCGGCATGAAATTTTTTCCGGTAACCGGGAAACCGCCCAGGAAACGGGCATTCCCCATGTGACAGATGTGAATAACGAGAGCGCTAAAAAAATACTCAATTCCTAAGAAGTGTTCTGGCCCAATGGTACCCAGGGTCCTGTATCTTATCGATACAGGACCTTGACCTTTGGGAATCTACTTGATTTTTAACCAGTGCAGCACAGCGGTTTGCCTGCCGGTATTACACCATTTTTCCGGGAGAATGGTTTTTAGATAAATGGTATCTCCGGGATTTAATTCATGGGCCTGGTTCTCATAAGTTGCGGTGAGATTTCCCGACACAAGATAGCCCATCTCCTCTCCCTTGTGGGTGAAAAAATGGGAGGACAGTTTTTTCCCGGGTAAAATTTTGACAAGGAAACTTTCCACCGGGCCATCAATATCCGGAGGGGTGAGCTGGAGGATCTCGATGCGATCGTTCTCCAGGTTCGCCCCCTTTATCCGGGTACCCTCTTCCCGGCGAAAAACAGTTTTGTCCTGGGCCTGAACGTTCTTGAAAAAGGACCCCACATCCACGGAAAGCATCTCAGAAATCCGGTATAATACCGGTAAAGAAGGGGAAACCTGATTGCTTTCAATCTGGGAAATATTACTGGGGGTAACCCCCGAAAGAAGGGACAGCTCTTTTTGTGACATGCCTTGTTTCTGGCGGAAGGTTTTGATGGCGGATCCCAGGTTGTAGTGTTGACTTTCCTTTCGGCTTCCCTCTAAAAGCAGGTTTCCTTTGTCACAGGTGTAGGGAAAGGACAACCCCAGAGCCTTGGGAGATCTTTTCTCCGCCTTTAGTATTTTGATTTTTGATCGGCCCTGGTCCATGGAAAGGTCGATGACCACCTGGGCCACCTGGTTGATATGGGCTTTGAGTTTGCCGGAATGGGCTTTTTTTTCAATAATCCAATAGGCAATGGTGTCCATTTCATAGAGTTTGGGGCAGGAATGGGAATAAAACTTTAAAATATG
>JAHIVS010000427.1 GCA_018816605.1 Pseudomonadota bacterium | reverse complement strand
CTGGAAGATGTCCGAGGGTTTGCCAGGGCCATAGACCAGTTTCCCATTGAATTGAAAAAAGAGCAGCACGGGTATGTGTTCAACACCATGCTGTCCGAACTGATGGCATCGGCCCTGACCCTTGCCTCCCGGCAGGTGGCGGAGATCGAAGATATTGACCGGGCCTGGATGGGTATCATGAAAACTGTTGTGGGGCCCTTTGGTATCATGGATTCCATCGGCCTTGAAACCGTTTACAAGGTGACCGATTATTGGGCAGGGGTGAAAAATGATCCCGGAGCAAAAGCAAACGCCGCATTTCTCAAGGCCTATGTGGAAAAAGGGAATTTAGGCGTTAAGACGGGCCAGGGGTTTTACCAGTACCCCCATGCGGCATTTCTAAGCCCAAAATTTTTGGAAGGCATTCGATAACTTAATTTTTCAAGGAAACCACCATGGCAGACAAATTCATGAGCATGAAAAACCTCACCTTTACCCTGCATTCACGGGGAGGAAAATATAGATCCATCACCCCGGATTATTTAAATGATCACACCTTAAAAACCATTGACATGGTTTTTAAGGCGGCCTTTGATCTGGGTAAAAAGGGGTTGCATCCCATGTTTGAAGAAATGGACCGCCACCCGCCACAATTGACCGATGGCAGCGTCCATGTTCATGAAGGGGTCCGGCCCATGTTGGAAAGACTGGGGGAGGACGGCTGGATTGCCGCTCTTTTCCCGGAACGCTGGGAGGGGGAGAACATGCCCTCCTCATTGTTGCTGTGCATCAATTTTATTTTTGCCACGGCCAATTATTCGGCCTCTGTCTATGCGGGCTTGACCATGGGGGCGGCAAAGCTGATTCAAAGCTTCGGGTCGGACAGCCTTCAAAACACCTATCTGCCTCCCATGCTGGGGGGCAAATGGCAGGGCACCATGGCCTTGACCGAGCCTGAGGCCGGGACATCCCTGGGAGACCTTTGTACCCAGGCCATTCCCCTTGCACCCGGAAATTCGGAAAATGGGGTATCGGAAACTGGGCCATCAAAAAGCGGCCAATACAAAATCCTAGGAGAAAAAATCTTTATCTCCGCCGGGGACCATGACGGGGTGGACAATGTGGTCCATCTGATGCTGGCCCGGATCGAAGGTGCCCCTGCCGGAGTAAAGGGAATTTCACTTTTTGTGGTGCCCAAATTCCGGCCCGATGCCCAAGGGAACCTGGTGGAAAATGATGTGATTGTCACCCAGGTGTTTCACAAGCTGGGGTATAGAGGGGCCCCCATCACCGGGATTCGCCTGGGGGAAAAGAACAATTGTATCGGGTATCTGGTGGGCAAAGAACACAAGGGATTGTCCTATATGTTCCAGATGATGAACAATGCAAGGCTGGAGGTGGGCATGGGGGCAACCGCCATTGCCACGGCCGCCTACCATAGTGCGTTGGAATATTGCAAAACCAGGTGCCAGGGCAGACCTGTCACAGCGCCCAAGGCCTCACCCCCCATCCCCATCATAGGACACGCTGATGTGAAACGCATGCTGCTCTTCCAGCGGGCGGTGTCCGAAGGGGCCCTGGCTCTGATCCTCCAATGCGGTATGTACGAGGACATTCTTGCCAAAGACCCCGGGCAAAAGGAGTGTCACCTGCTTTTGGAACTGCTCACTCCCGTGGCCAAAACCTATCCGTCTGAGATGGGGATTTTGTCCACCAGCGCTGCCATCCAATGTTTTGGCGGATATGGGTATTGTGATGATTTCCCAGTGGAGCAGCATTTTCGGGACATGCGCATCCATACCATCCACGAGGGGACCACCGGTATCCAGGCCATGGATTTGCTGGGCAGAAAATTGACCATGGACGCTGGCCGAGCACTGGTATTGCTCAAGCAGGAGATGGAGGATGCCATTGGGTCGGCCAGACAACACCCGGATCTTGTGGGAATGGCCCGGGAGCTTGAAAAGGCCATGGGCGTCCTTGAAAAAACCATACAAGGATTGGGGGGAGTGGCCATGGAAAAAGGGCCGGAGGCCTATCTGGCAGATGCCAGCCTTTTCCTTGAGATGTTCGGGGTCATCGTCATTGCCTGGCAATGGTTGACCATGGCCGATGCGGCTTGCCTGGCAATGAATCAAAAGGGGATCCGAAAAAAGGAGCTTCTTTTTTATGAGGGCAAGCGCCATGTGGCCCAATACTTTTTTGCATATGAACTGCCCAAAATACAGGGACTTGCCCATACCCTTGAATGTTCGGCCCAGATGACATTGACCGTGCCAGCGGACTGCTTTACCGATTAAGGTGTTCTTTCAGGACCATTGGATTTAACCAGTCCTGGATCAGAATAATTATAAAAGGAGATACTTTTAAAATATGAACGATACAACAAAAGAAACGGGTGAGACCCCTCCGTTTAAGTTCCGGACCGAAGGCGGCATTGGATATATAACCCTGGACAGGGCAGCCACCTATAACGCCTTTGACCATTCAATGGTGATAGCCTTTGAAACCCTTTTAAGACAACTGCGGTATGATGAAGATACCCGGGTGATCATCCTGGA
Organism: Pseudomonadota bacterium; assembly: GCA_018816605.1. The sequence goes on along the minus strand of JAHIVS010000427.1, from coordinate 902 downwards.
TGGGGGAAATGCCAAGGGGTTTTGTGCCGGCCTTGACACCAAGGGGTATGCCCCGGAAATATTTAAGATGACCCCGATTCAGGCTTATAACGCCCAGGTCCGTATGAGTCGGCTTTTTTTAGGCATGCGCCAGATCCCCCAGCCCATTATCGCCTGTATCCATGGTGCCGCTGCAGGGATCGGGTTCTCCCTTGCAATGGCATCTGACTTAAGAATCCTGGCCGAGGATGCCAGGTTTTCAGCAGCCTATATTAATATTGGCTTGGGCGGCGCAGACATGGCCTCCTCTTATTTTCTCCCCCGGCTCATCGGGGCGGGTCGGGCCTATGAATATCTGCTGACAGGCAATTGGATGGATGCACAAACAGCCCTGGCCCTGGGGTTTGCATCCCGGGTGGTGAAAAAGGATGAGATGTTGCCAACCGCCGTGGGTCTTGCCAACACCATGGTTGAGAAAAACCCCATGGGGATCCGCATGACCAAGGAGGCCATCAATTGCAATCTGGATTGTCCCGGGCTTGAAGCCGCCCTGAACATGGAAGACCGGAATCAGATCATGATGTCCTATACCTATCGGATGAAATAAAAATTTTTTTCAATGGCAAAAACCCCAATATATTCGCCAGGATGGAGGATATGTTGGGGGATTCCAATTTCTGTGAAATAATTTTTTTAAAATAAATTCAAAAAAACCGTTGACATAAATTATATTTCAGGTATTATCTGTCGGTCTTCACGGGAAAAGGCGATGCAGTTTTGACCCGGGGAGTTTTTTTTTGGTACAAGTTTGATCTTTGAAAATTGGTCAGTGAGAAAAGAAGAAAGAGCGGGTCTTAGGACCTAAAAGTTTTATCAAAGGATTATAACTGGAGAGTTTGATCCTGGCTCAGAATGAACGCTGG
>JAHIVS010000426.1 GCA_018816605.1 Pseudomonadota bacterium | reverse complement strand
GCACCACCGCTAATAATAATCGTTTTTGCTCATCCATTTTCTCTCCTAAACTTGAAAATTTTAAAAGGATTTTCTTAACAAAGAAGAGGAAAACAGTTATGGCGCTATGGACTTAAATTATGGGACCGGGTCATATCCTCCGGCATGGAATGGATGACAGCGCAATACTCTTTTGACAGCAAGGGCAATGCCCTTTAGACTGCCATGTTTTGTAATCGCTTCAAACGCATATGCCGAACAGGTCGGATAATATCTGCAATTCCGACCTGTTAGCGGTGATATAAAAAATTGATAAAATTTAATAAATATTAACAATAGCTGTTTTGTCATAATTGGTGTGCTGCTATTTTTGAAAAAAGTTTATCAAGCTTCTCAATAATCTGTCTGTTGGATAGCGTCGTCAGACCTTTCCGTCCAATGATATTTATGTCCCTGGTTCCCGGAAGAAAATCTTTCCTGTGTCTGAAATATTCCCTTGTAATTCGTTTTATCCGGTTACGCGCTACTGCATTCCCTACTTTTTTTGATACGGTAATTCCAATTCGATTGCATTTGCCTGTCCCCTCAAGGACGGCTGCTATAAAATAACCCGTGTGTATCGATTTCCCTTGTTTCGAAAGCGTTAAAAACTGGCTCCTTTTTAGGAGCCTCACATCTTTGGGTAAAGAAAAGTTATTCAATAAACCCCTTTGTTAAACCGTAAGTTTTTTTCTTCCTTTTGCGCGCCTTGCATTGATGATCCGCCGGCCACCCGGGGTGGCCATTCTTTTAAGAAAGCCGTGTTTTCGTGTTCTTTTCCTATTACTAGGCTGAAATGTTCTTTTCATAAAATACAATCCTTAACTAAATTAGTTTACAAAATCTAAGCTCAACTACCATAAACACAAGACCTTAACTTTTTTCATGGAAAAAGTCAAGAATGAACCTGATTCAAAAAATATCCGCATTCAAAAGGAGGTTTAAAAAGGTGGCCGGGATGTCCCCTTCCGGATACACGGCATTGGAACCTATTTCACCAGGGACTCAAAAATATGGTATTCCTCAATGTGATACTGGGGTTCCGGATAGATAACAATGGGTTTGGAAAATTGTTTTTCCAAAGAGGCTATCAAGTGTTTTTCGCTGCCGTGGAGGAGCTGGGCAATTTCCGGGTGGACCTTGACGGAAAACCGATTGCCCATGATATCTCCGGCTTCCGAGACAAGGTCTCGGTATATTTTATGGCAGATGGATTTTCCGGACAGCAGATGGCCGTTGCCGTTACAATAAAAACAGGGCTCGCACAGGGTCCGGGTCAGGTTTTTCCGGGTCCGCTTCCGGGTCATCTGGACCAGGCCGAGTTCCGTTAAGGGAAGGATGTTGGTCTGGCTTTTATCCTTTCGCATGGCCGTGTTCAGCCGGGACATGACCTTTTCCTTGTGGGATTCTTTTTTCATGTCAATAAAATCAATGATAATGATGCCGCCGATATTGCGCAGCCGTATCTGGTAGGCAATTTCCTTGACCGCTTCCAGATTGGTTTTCAATATGGTCTCATCAAAATTATGGTGGCCCACATACCGGCCCGTGTTGACATCAATGGCCACCAGGGCTTCGGTCTGTTCGATAATGATATATCCGCCGGATTTGAGCCAGACCTTTTTTCGCAGGGATCTTGCCACATCCGCTTCAATATTATAGGCGTCGAAAATGGATTCCCTTCCCTGGTAAAGCTCAACGCTTAAGTTTACATCGGGCATGAGTTTTTTTAAAAAATTTCTGACATTCTCGTATTCTTCCCGGGAATCGATGACCAGCTTGTCTGCCTCATTGGCCAAAAGATCCCTCACCGCCCGGAAGGTAACCGTCAGGTCCTTGTACACCAGAGAAGTGGCAGACAGGCGTTTGCTTTTGGCCAAAATGTCTTCCCAGGTGTTGTTGAGAAAATCCATCTCTTTTTTAATGGTTTCCCGGTCAATACCCTGGGCCTGGGTTCTGAAGATATAACCGAACGTGTTTGTCCGGATGGACAAAAGTAGCTCCTTGAGCCGGGTTCTTTCCTCTTCGTTTTCAATGCGCTTGGAAATGCCGATGTGGTCCACCGTGGGCATGAGGACCATATACCGGCCGGCAAGGGAGATGTGGGTGGTGATCCGGGGGCCCTTGGTGCCGATGGAGGATTTGGCCACCTGGACCAGAATTTCCTGGCCTTCTGTCAGCAGCTCTTCAATGCTGCAGTCGGGTGCAAGGGATGATTTCCAGGATCCATGGGGCTTTCCCATTCCCGTGTTTTCCATTTCAGATGGCTCCATGTCTGCATCTGTTTCAACATCGGTGTCCTGTTCAAATTTCTGGTACATTTTATGGCTTTCCGTGTCCAGAACATCATCCACATAGAGAAAGGCCGCCATGTCAAATCCAATGTCCACAAAGGCGGCCTGCATGCCCGGAAGGACCCGCTGGACCCTTCCCTTGTAGATGTTCCCGGCAATGCTTGTTTCATCCTCCCGCTCAATGAAAACTTCGACAATTGTGCCGTTTTCAAGGAGGGCGACCCGGGTTTCGTGGGGCGTTGAATTTACAACAAGCTCTTTTAACATGGGATTATCCTTGTCTGATTTTCTTGATTCTTGCGGTCAGGACCGCTGTTTCATCTATCTTGAAATATTTTACCAGCACTTCGGTGGGTCGGATATTTCTTGTATTGTACTGCACAACGACCATTTCAATACAGGTCTGATCAAGGAGGGTAATGGTCTGAACCGATTTTCTCAAATCGGTTCGTCTGATTTTGCCTTTTTTGCTCAGATCTTCAACCATAAATTCAGACAAGTCTAAAAATCGATCGATCGCGGTCTGGTCGAGGCAGGGCTCGGAAAATCGGATCCTGTAGGCAGACCTGGCTGTGTCCTGCTGCCTTGATTTGGAATGGAGGCGGCAATCAATAACGGAAAGCCCCGTGGGAAGCGATTTGTTTAACGCATCCTTTATCTGGGCCGGGCGACTGCCGCGTTCAAGGAAGATGGACATTCTTTCTTCTTCACTTTCCATGCCCAGGGGCAGGGCATTGTCAAAGGACATCCGCATGGACGGGTTAAAGCCTTTGGAGTATTTGACCGTCAGGCCGGCCCGTTTTACGGCGCGTTCGAAGATGGTGGCCATTTCCAGGTGCCCGAAAAACCGCGCCCTGTCCAGTTTGGAAAAGAGCAGATCAAATTGGAAAAAGGCGTCATCGGCGGGCTGGGGCGGCCGGGAGGGGTTGTAAGAGGTCGGCAAAATCGTCTTCGCCTCGTGGAGAACCGGCTGGAGGTGTTTAAAATCGCAGACCCCGCACCCGGTACAGTCGTGGTCCCGGCAATCGGGTGTGAGGGCGCTTTCCCGGGCCCGTTGGAATTCTTTTTTCAGGAAAATGTCGGTCACACCGGATTGGATGTGGTTCCAGGGCAGGGCTTCTTGTTCGCTCCGGGTGCGACTGGTATAAAACAGGGGATCGATGCCCGTGTCGTCAAAGGCTTTTTGCCAGAGACTGAATTTGAAGTTATCGGTCCATCCGTCCAGGCGGCACCCATTTTCAAAGGCCGATACCAGCAGGGGGGCAAGACGTCTGTCTCCCCTGGCAAAGACCCCTTCCAAAAGACTCATTTCCGGCTCCTGCCATTTGAGCTTGATTCGTTTGTGCCGCAAATTGTCTTTTAAATATTGCAGCTTTTCTTTTGTCTGTGAAAGGGTCATCTGGGAATGGCGCTGGAAAGGGGTATGGGCTTTGGGGATAAAACTTGTGACCGAGACATTGATGCTTTTGCTGCCTTTGGTATGGGCGGCTGCCAATTGGGTTGACAGGCGGCAGATGCCGTCTATGTCTTCCATCTCTTCAAAGGGCAGGCCCATCATGAAATAGAGCTTGATGTTTTTCCAGCCCAGTTTAAAGGCGTTTTCAACCGTGGCCCTGATGCTTTCTTCGGTGAGGTTCTTGTTGATAATATCCCGAAGGCGCTGGGTGCCGGCTTCCGGTGCAATGGTGAATCCAGTTTTTCGAACCGTCTTGATCAGCTCCATAAGTTCCGGGGTCAGTCGTTCCGCCCGGATGGACGGCAGGGAAATGGAATTGCACTGGCCCTGGTCCATGGACAGCAATTGCTGCATCAATGGGGTCAGGTTTGAATAATCTCCTGTGCTCAATGAGAGCAGGGACATTTCCGAATACCCGGTTGATTTTAAAGAAACCCGTGCTATTTCCAGCAGGTCTTCAACAGACCGTTCTCTCACCGGCCGGTAAATCATGCCGGCCTGGCAAAACCTGCACCCTCTGGAACATCCCCGGGCAATTTCCAGGCGCAGACGGTCATGAACGGGCTTGGCATAGGGGACGATGGGATCCATGGGAAACAGGTCCAGGGTCAGGGTTGGCAGGAAAGCCCGCCTGATCCGGGAATAGTCCTCATACAAAGGGGTCAGGGTCTGGATGCCGGCCTTGTCCCATTGGGGGGTAAAAAAACAGGGCACATAGACCCCGTCTATTTTGGACAAGAGCCTGAGCAGGGTTTTTTTATGGCCGTCTCCCTGTTGTTTGAATTCAATCACCTGATTGGCAATTTTTTGGATCACCTCTTCCCCGTCTCCAATGACAAAGACATCAAAAAAATCAGCAAGGGGTTCGGGGTTAAAGGCGCAGGGTCCGCCGCCGATGATCAGGGGAAAGGTCTCGTCTCTTTGCTCCGCATAAAAAGGGATACTGGAAAGGGAAAAAAGGGTCAGGATATTGGTGAAATTCAGCTCGTACAAAAGGCTGATGCCGATGATGTCAAACTGATCCAGGGGGGTTCGGGACTCCATGGACAGGCAGGGGATACCCTTTCGGGCCATGAGCTGTTCCAAATCCTGTGCCGGGGCAAAAAAGCGTTCTGCCGCAATGTTGTCCTGGCTGTTCAGGATGGAGTATAGGATCTGGAGGCCGAAGTGGGAGGTTCCGATTTCATAAAGGTCCGGAAAGACCAGCCCAAAGGTCAGATCCACCTGATCCAGGTCTTTTTTTACGGCATTTATTTCATTGCCTGCATACCGGGTCGGCGTCTGGACCCGCGCAAGGATGTCTTGATAATTTTGTCTATGCATGATACTGAAATTTATAAAAATTATAACCTTTACATTATTGAGTGCAATCAAATTTTCTAATATATTATTTTTTGTGGGAAAAGGCAATGAAAAGAACAAAAATCAACATACTTACACGCCTTGAAACAACACCGGGCCAGGTGCTGGTCAAGGGGTGGGTCAGAACCAAACGCGACTCAAAGGAATTTTCTTTCATGGAGGTTAATGACGGGTCCTGCTTGAACAATATCCAGGTGCTGGCCAACAAGGACCTGGAGAATTATAACCAGATTCAGACGATCACCACCGGGACCTCTCTGGTTGTACTCGGAGAGTTGGTGGCCTCTCCGGGCAAGGGTCAGAAATGGGAAATCCAGGCAAGCAGTGTGGAGATTCTAAGCTTAGCGCCCGATTCCTACCCCCTTCAAAAAAAGCGTCACTCAGATGAATTTTTACGGACCATTGCCCATTTACGGCCCCGGACCAATAAATATGGGGCCATTTTCCGGATCCGTTCGGAAATGGCCTTTGCCATCCATAAATTTTACCGGGACAAGGGATTTAGATATTTGACAGCCCCCTTGATAACCGGATCCGACTGTGAAGGGGCCGGGGAAATGTTTCGGGTCACCAGTCTTATGCCGGCAGAGGTTCAAAAACAGGGGAAAATGGATTTTAGCAGGGATTTTTTCGGCCAGGAAGCCAATCTCACCGTGTCCGGGCAATTGTCTGCGGAAATGTTTGCCCTGTCCCTGGGGGATGTCTATACCTTCGGACCCACATTCCGGGCGGAAAATTCCAACACCAGCCGTCATGTGGCGGAATTCTGGATGCTGGAACCGGAGATGGCGTTTTGCGATCTTAACGGCAACATGGACCATGGCGAAGAGCTGGTCAAATATCTGGTGAATCATGCCATGGCGTTTTGCCAGGAGGATCTGTCCTTGTTTTTTCAGTTTGTGGATAAATCCCTTCCCGGACTCATGGAGACCCTGGTCAACCAGGAGTTTGGAAGAATCTCCTATACAGAAGCCATAGCCGTTTTGAAAAAATCCAAAAAAGCCTTTGAATTTCCGGTGGAATACGGCATTGACCTTCAGTCGGAACACGAACGATACCTTGCAGAAGAGTATTTTAAGAAACCTGTTTTTCTGACAGACTACCCCAAGGGTATCAAACCCTTTTACATGCGCATGAACGCGGACGAAAAAACCGTGGCAGCAGTTGATCTTCTGGTGCCCAGAATCGGAGAGCTCATCGGCGGCAGTCAGCGGGAGGAACGTCTGGATTATCTGGAAAAAAGGATGGAAGAGATGAACCTGCCCAAAGAACCCTATTGGTGGTATCTGGATTCCAGAAAATACGGGTCTGTCCCCCATGCAGGATTCGGCCTGGGGTTTGAGCGGTTTTTAATGATGCTTACCGGGATTACCAATATCCGGGACGTGGTTCCCTTCCCCAGAACCCCCGGCAGTATTGATTTCTAAGGAATTGGATGGAATCTGTCATTGGGGCAAAGTACTATTTCCACGCCGGCCCGGCCCGGGCCATATTGGAAGCAATGGAGGACGGCAAGGCGTTTGTTGAGCTTTCCCTGGACCTGAACCTTTCCCATGAGCGGTTTGCAATCAAAGGTGATTGCCTGGTGCTGGATGACCATCTGGAAATTGACGCAAAGAGATTGGCACCCATTGCCGCCACCGAGCAAAAAATTTTTGTCTTAAATCATGAGGGGCTTATGCCCATTGAGATCCGGTCAGGCGGCTATTACAAGCTGGTTCCCACCGACACGGCCCCTACCCTTGAAATAGACGGCATCAAGATGCATCGGTCCAAGGATATCGATCCCCTGGTGGATGCCAGATTGAAAACCCGGTTGGTGGTAAAACCCCGGGACCGGGTGCTGGATACCTGCGGAGGACTGGGGTATTCTGCAGTCTTTGCCGTGAAAGCCGGGGCCAGACAAGTGGTGTCAACGGAAAAGAGTCGGCCGGTGATCCGGATCCGGAATCAGAACCCCTGGCTGCTGGTCCATGGGGAGAACCCAGTTGACCTGGGCCGCATTGACTGGGTCAATGCCGATATTACCCGATATATTCAAGATCTGGATGATGCAAGCTTTGATGCAATTGTCCATGATCCGCCGCGGTTTACCGCCGGCACAGGAGCGCTCTACGGAAAAGAGTTCTATACCCAGCTGTTCCGGGTGATGAAACCGGTTTCCCGGCTGTTTCATTATACGGGCAGCCCAAAGAAGATTAAACACCAGGACCGGTTCATCAAAAATGCCATAAAGCGGCTGGAGCAGGCCGGGTTTTCACAGGTGGTTTTCAATGAGCGCCTCCAGGGAATCCATGGCCTAAAGAAGTGTTTGGGAACCCATTTGGGACCGGTTTGGAAGACAACATTTAAATAATTTAGGAACGATATGATTACCTTACTTGATTATGGTGCAGGAAACGTTCGAAGCGTAATGAATGCGGTCCAACGATTGGGCGGCACCTTAACACGGGTCACAAAACCCGAAGATATCCTCAATGCCGAAAAGCTCATTTTCCCGGGTGTGGGAAACTACGAGAGCATGATCCGGATCCTTAACCAAAAAAAATATATCGAACCCCTCCGGGAATATTTGTTTGCGGACCGGCCTTTTTTCGGCATCTGCCTGGGCATGCAGGCCCTGTTCCAGGGAAGTGAGGAGGATTTTTCCGGCAACGAGAGCCTGGGATTTTTCAAAGGCCGGGTGGCCCGCTTTAAAACAAACCTGGCGGTTCCCCATATGGGGTGGAACGGGATCAATATCAAACAGGACTCGCCCTTGCTCAAAGAAATTGATCCCGGGTCCCGGTTTTATTTTGTCCATTCCTACCATATTGTTCCCGAAGATCCGTCCGTGGTTTTGGCCACCACCACCTATGATTATGAATTTGCAAGCGCTGTGCAAAAGGGCAATGTCATGGGCACCCAGTTCCATCCTGAAAAAAGCGGCCGGGTCGGCATGCAGTTGCTGAAAAATTTTATCCGTTCAGAGGCGTTGCATGCAGCAGGCCCTGTGGAGATCCGGGGCAAGGGCCTTGCCAAACGGGTGATTGCCTGCCTGGATGTCCGGTCCAATGATGATGGGGATCTGGTGGTGACCAAGGGGGATCAATACGATGTCCGGGACAAGGGGGGGGTCCGGAACCTAGGCAGGCCGGTGGCGCTTGCCAAGCGGTATTACGAGGAAGGGGCCGACGAGATTACCTTTTTGAATATCACAGGATTCAGGGATTTCCCCTTAAAGGATATGCCCATGCTCAAGGTGCTTGAAGAAACCTCTAAAAATGTGTTTGTTCCTTTGACCATCGGCGGCGGTATCCGGGATTATACCGATAGCTGCGGCCAGGTTTATACTGCCCTGGATGTGGCATCCCGGTATTTCAGATCCGGGGCGGATAAAATATCCATCGGCAGTGATGCCGTGGAGGTTGCCATGGCCTATCTTGCAACGGGAACAAAAACAGGAACCAGCGCCATCGAGCAGATTTCAAGGGTGTACGGGAACCAGGCTGTGGTAATTTCCATTGACCCCAAGCGGGTCTGGGTTGATTCTCCGGATTCGGCAAAGGACCACCACGTGGTGCAGTCCTCAGACTCCGGCCCCGAGGGTCAAGCCTATTGCTGGTACCAGTGTACGGTCCAGGGAGGGCGGCAGGTCAGGGATCTGGATGCCGTGGCCCTTGCCAGAGCCTGTGAGTCCCTGGGGGCCGGGGAAATCCTGCTCAACTGCATTGACAAGGATGGTACCAATTCAGGGTTTGACCTGGAGCTCATCAATGCGGTTCGAAATGCCGTGTCCATACCGGTGATTGCCTCTTCCGGTGCCGGGTGCGAAGCCCATTTTTCCCAGGTTTTTGAACGAACGGGTGCTGAAGCCGCCCTGGCAGCCGGAATTTTCCACCGGCAAGAGGTACCCCTCCAGAGGGTAAAAGCCCATCTTGCCCAACGGGGAATCCCGGTTCGGCAAGAATAATTTCTCCGGGGGGGCGGGTGTTGGCGGGATGTAAGGGATAGGCAGGAGGGGTATGGCTACCATGCCATTTATTAATAGGTGTTTATTAATCGCTTGACATTTTATTCTGCCCATTGGATATACTTTGTGTTTGTCATGGGCCATAAATAACTTTTGGAGAGAAGAAACATGGGGAATATCGGATTCGGCAAAAAGTTGTATCTTTCTTCACTGGGGATCATCCTGCTCACCATCCTGATCATTGCAATTGTCAATTTCTACCAGACAAAGAAAAGTTTTTTGTCCAAGGGCAAGGCGGGAATCCAAAATGTGTCTGATGTTCTTTTAAAGACCATTGAGATGCAGTACAATTTTCAGAAAAATAAGCTGGATTCAGATCTTGGCATGCTTATTTCCGAAAGTGAAAGCGCCGGCAATATCATGCTGGTCAATTCCAGGACTGTTGAAATGGATGTGATTGATATCAATTCCGGTGAAAAAAACCACCTTACCATTCCAAAATTGATTTTCGGGCTCCAGTTTGTGACCGGCGAATATGGTATTGTGGATAAAGTGGGAGAATTCAGCACTTCCCAGATAGCAATTTACCAGGCATTTCAGGAAAAAATGATCAAGGTTTCCACAAGCCTTAAGAATGCGGATGATACACGGCCGGTGGGAGAATATTTTACGCCCGCCACCAATGAATACAAAGCGATGGTGGACGGCACCCCCTATCTGTTTCTCAGCGGGGCCGGCAGGGAAAAGACCCTGCAGATCATGTCCCCATTCAGCGATCAGATCGCCAATGCCCTTGCCGGTGCCTATAGTATCCGCAGCAAGATATTGACCCAAGACCTGGAAGGACTGGTGAAAAAAGTCAATGTCAGCGGCCGGGGGTACTCTTTTATCAGTGACGGTACCGGCCAGATTTTGGTCCACCCAGACGACGCCTATTCCAAATTGAATATCGCCCAATTTAAAGGCGGCGATGAGATCATGAAAATCAAAAATGGGTTTGTCTCCTATGGGCATGGCGACCAGCTATACTATGGGTATGTGAACTATTTTAAACCCTGGGATCTGTATTTCACTGTTGCTGTTTCCGAGGCAGAGCTTATGGCGGGCATCAACCGTCAGATCCTCATCAGCGCGGGCATAAGCGGAATACTTGCCCTGATCCTGGGCACCTTGATTATCGGTTTGATGAACCGGCAGCTGATGAACAATATGAATGGTATGGCCACCATGGCAAAGGAGGTGGCAAAGGGCAATTTTACGTACACCTTCACCTACAAGGCAAAAGATGCCATCCATGATACAGTGGAGTCCATGAATGAAATGGCCGGGGAGCTGGCCCAGATGATCCGGGAGCTCAATTCAGGGGTGGATACCCTGGGGACGGCATCGGGGGAATTGGACAAGATTTCTGATCAGATGAGCAAAGGGGCAGAGACAAGCGTGGAAAAGGTGAATACCGTTGCATCGGCTGCCGAGGAAATGAGTGTAAACATGGATTCTGTGGCAGCGGCCATGGAACAGGCCAGTACCAATGTGGAAACCGTAGCCGCGGGTACAAGCCAGATGCGGGATTCCATTGAGCATGTGGCCCAAAACTCTATCCATACCCGGGAAATAACAACCCGTGCCGTGGAGAAGGCGCGGCAGACATCCGAACGGGTCAGGCAGCTGGGCAAAGCCGCGGAAGAGATCAACAAGGTTACAGAGACCATCAACAATATTTCTTCCCAGACCAATCTTCTGGCATTGAACGCCACCATTGAGGCGGCCCGGGCCGGCGAGGCAGGAAAGGGGTTTGCCGTTGTCGCAACGGAGATCAAGGATTTGGCAGGACAGACAGCCCGTGCAACAGAGGATATCGCCAAAAACATCAAGGAGATCCAGGACCGGATCACCGGGGCTGTAACCGAGATCCAGGATATTTCCACCATTATCCATGAGATTAATAATTTTGTGAATGAGGCGGCATCTGCCATTGAGGTTCAGTCTACGACCACCAATGATATTGCAGAAAATATCGGCCAGGTTTCCTTGGGCATTCAGGAGGTCAATGAAAACGTATCCCAGAGCTCCATCGTATCCGGCCAGGTGGCCCATGATATCAGTGATGTGCTGAGCGCCTCCAAGCAGATCAGTGAGTTTGCATTGGATGTTAAGGGAAAGGCAACCACATTGAATTCGGTCATGCTTCAACTAAAAGCCATGACCCAGAAATTTCAAATATAATGGATAAAATGGTGTTTAGGTCCCACAGATTCCAAGGGCTGAAAAGGGTGAAATTTCTGTAAGGGCGTTGGCGACAATTTTATGGCGCTGTCTCAGGCAAGCTTTATATGGGCGGTGATGGATCCGTCGGCCGTCTCGAATCTGGCGGTTTCGTCCATGTCATCACAGCAGAAACTGCTGACAATCTCGGGAATCCCAAGCTGTGTGCAGACGTCTGGGTCCATTTGGGTTAAGGCATCGCCAGCAATAATGTTCAGGGTCTCCTTAAGGACCCCTTCAATATGCTCCCCAGACCGGTGACCGGGATCCCGTTCCGGAAAATTTTGGGTCATGGCGGTCAGCAGGCTCACGGAAATTTCAAGGAAAATGGTCCCGGAAAAAGATCCTGAAAATGTAATGCGACATGCTTTCATTTTTTCCGGATCCGGCCGGGCCTGGGATGGAAGCGGTGCTGTTTTTTGTTTTGTTGGCATGGGGAAAAACAGGGTTTCCATGACCTTGAACAGAGAATGCGTCACCTGCTGCATCAATTTCTTCCGCATCAATTGTTTCTCCCAAAAATAGAAAGATCTCACCCCCTCGCATAATACGAGACCCTTATCATAAAAGTCAAGAAAGGAGATGGTTTCTTTTGGCTGTAAATTTGTATTAATGTCTTGACAACTTGACAATTTTTTATGTAGAATCCCTTCCATTGATATGAATCCAGAAAGAGGCCGATATGCTCAATCCTAATTCCCCTGTTCCCTTATACCACCAGCTGGCAGATATTCTTCTGGAGCGGATCCGGTCCGGTATCTATGCCGCCGGCCAGATGATTCCTTCTGAAACAGGTCTTGCCCAGCAATATGGCATCGGCAGGCCCACGGTGCGGCAGGCCATGGAAACCCTGGTACAAAAGGGGGTGATCCAGCGCCGAAGAGGGGCAGGAACCTTTGTGAAACATCCGGCGCCCCAGGTGGATCTGTTATCCCTGGCAGGCACGTCCCAGGCCTTTTTGACCAAAGGCATTCCCAGTGTCACACGGATCATTGCCCCCATCTCCTGCCAAGAGATTTCGCCTGATCCGGACAACCCCTTTTCCAGGGGAAAGGCTTTTTTCCTGTCCCGCCTGACCCTGGCAGATAGCGTTCCTGTGCTGCTGGAAGATATTTTTCTGGATCCTGAACTTTTCATGGGAATTGATAAAATCGACCTTGAAAATAAACCCCTGTCCCAGATCGTGGCTGATTTTTATTACCTGGCTCCTGAAAACGCCACCCAGCTTTTTCGGGTGGAAAGTCTGGATGCCGATCGCGCCGGATGGCTTAACCTAAAAGCTTGGGACCCGGTGCTTTCGGTGAGAAGAACCTTGAATTTTCCCAAGGCACCCAAGGGAATTTTTTCCGTTCTTTTCTGCCGGACCGATCGGTTTTCATTTTCCCAGACCCTTCAGCCCGGAGGATGATTCCATAAATACACTATTTAACGCCTTCCTAGGAGTATGAACCCATGAAAAACCGCGGATATTACGGTGATTTTGGCGGGGCCTTTTTGCCTGAAATTCTGGTTGCCACCTTTGATGAACTGGAAACCAGGTTTGAACAAATAAAACAGGACCCAAGCTTTTGGAATACCTATGCTGATTTAATGTCATCCTATTCCTGCCGGCCCACGCCCCTGACCTTTGCCCGGAACCTGACCGACCATTTTGGCGGTGCCAAAATTTATATCAAACGCGAAGACCTGAACCATACCGGTGCCCACAAGCTGAACAACGTCATGGGTCAGGGGCTTCTGGTTCAAAAAATGGGGAAAAAACGGGTGATCGCCGAAACGGGAGCCGGCCAGCACGGGGTGGCCTGCGCCACCATGGCAGCCAAATTCGGATTTGACTGCACCATTTATATGGGAGAGGTGGATGTGATTCGCCAGCGGCCCAATGTTTTCTGGATGGAACAATTGGGCGCCACCGTGGTTCCGGTAACAGACGGCACCAGAATACTAAAGGATGCCATTAATGAGGCTTTCAGGGATTGGGTATCCCACATGGACACCACCCACTATGTTCTGGGAACCGCCTGCGGCCCCCATCCCTTCCCGGAAATGGTCGCCTATTTCCAGTCCATCATCGGTCAGGAAGCCAGACGTCAGATTTTAGAGATTGAAGGCCGGCTGCCCAAGCGGGTCTATGCCTGTGTGGGCGGCGGATCCAATGCCATGGGGCTTTTTTCCGGATTTTTAAATGATCCTGTGGAACTGGTGGGGGTGGAAGCCGGCGGCAGAGGTCTTGCCACTGGGCTTCACGCTTCACGGCTCAAGTCCTGCGATGCCAGCCCCGGCATTGCCCAGGGGTATAAAACCTATTTTCTCCAGGATGATGACGGCCAGATGAAAGAGACCCACTCCATTTCCGCAGGCCTTGATTACGTTGGGGTTTCCCCCATCCTGGCCGATATGCATGACAAGAGACTTGCCCGGTTTGAGTCTGCCACGGACGACCAGGTCATTGCCGCCCTGAAGCTGACCATGCAAAAGGAAGGGATTATTCCGGCACTGGAATCCTCCCATGCCTTTGCCCATGCCTTTAAGGAGGCCCCAGACCTGTCAAAGAAAGACAGTATCATCATTAACCAGTCCGGCCGGGGGGACAAGGATATCTTTACCGTGGCCGATGCGTTTAATGACCCCAAATGGAAAGAATTCATACAAACAAAGGCGGAACAATACCATGCTTGAATCCTATATCAGAGAACGGCTGAAAACAAAGAAGATCCTGTTGATGACCCATATTGTCATGGGATACCCCTCATTTGATGCCTCCTATGAAATCGTCGAACAGATGGTAGAATCGGGGGTGGATCTTGTGGAGCTTCAGATTCCCTTTTCCGAGCCCATGGCCGACGGACCTGTGATTCTCCATGCCAACCAGAAGGCTATTGAGGGGGGATCAACGGTTCAAGCCTGTTTTGAGTTTGCCCAAAGGGTGGCCCGGGATTTTCCCATTCCCTTCTTGTTCATGAGTTATGCCAATATCCTTTATAAATACGGCATGGAACGGTTTTCGGACAGAATGGCAAAAATCAATCTAAAGGGGGCCATTGTACCGGACCTGCCCCCTGAAGAGGGAAAAGACTATCTTTTGGCCATGGCAAAAAACAACCTGGCACCCATCTATATTTTTTCCCCAAAAACCTCAGGGCAAAGAATGGGCTATATCGCCTCCTTTGCCCAGGGTTTTGTCTACTGCCTGGCCAGAAAAGGGGTGACCGGAAAAACAACTGCATTTTCAGCAGACCTGGCCGATTATCTGGGAAGGTGCAGAAAGGCCACCCCCCTTCCCCTGGCCGTGGGATTCGGTGTCAGGGACCAGGCCGACATCGATTTTTTAAAGGGCAAGGCCGACATTGCCGTTATCGGCTCCCAGACCATCCGGGTGGTGGAGGAAAAAGGGACAGCTGCCATTGGCAACTTTATCCGCAGCCTTGTCTGATGCCGGGAGCCATTCTGTTTTCCAACTTGTCTGCACAAAAGCGGCATTAACAGAATCTGGACAAAGTTTTTTCTTGCTTGACTGGAAATCACAAATTTATTATTCGCTGATCAAGGGAAGAAATCAGCCCTGATGGACATCGGCCTTATTTCTATCATGGAATGAAAAAGGAATGGCAAATATCTTGATCTCAAAGCAGCAGCTTGAACAATTAGCCCGGAAAGCAGAAAAACTTGGAGCAACGGCTTCTGCCATCATCTCGTCTAGGGAAATTCAGGCAAAAGACAATTTAGCAGCACTTTGCAATGGAGAATATACCTGTCCGAATTATGGCCTTGCCGCAAGTTGTCCACCCAAGGTTGAGGGTCCTGCCGAATTTAGAAAGTGGCAGGCGGAGAGCGGCTATTCAATGATCGTAAAAATAGAATTGCCGATATCGGTCATGTTTTCCGCTGAACGCAAGGGTGTAATGCAGCGGCTTCATCGGACTGTGGCAGCCCTAGAGCAAAAAGCCATCGAAATGGGTTTTGGAAAATCAAAAGCGTTTGCCGGGGGATCATGTAAAACATTGTTCTGTGAGGATCAAGAAAAATGCCGTGTTGTATCGCAAAATAAGCCCTGTCGCCATTTGACGGCGGCCCGTC
>JAHIVS010000425.1 GCA_018816605.1 Pseudomonadota bacterium | reverse complement strand
GCGTTTGCAGGCGCTTCCTACCAGAATCCCAAATCCATTTGTCCCCAGCACCATCTGATCACCCCGCGAATTATCAAGGGGTAGGACAAAAAACCATTAAAGACAGGAGGCACCCATGGCAGAAGCGCAGTTTTTAACCATAGAAAAAGATGGCCAGGTGGCAAGAATCACCTTGAATCGCCCCAAACACAATGTGCTGGACATACCCATGATGAACGAGCTCAATGGTGAACTTGCCGCCATTGCCGCTGATACGTCTTTGAAATGCGTTGTGATTACAGGCGAGGGGAGAAGTTTTTGTGCAGGCGTCGAAGTCTCAGATCACGCACCGGACAATGTGGATGAAATGGTGGCGGTTTTTAATCGTATCTTTGAGTTGATCAATATGATTGATATCCCGATTATTGCGGCGGTGAACGGGGCCTGCCTCGGCGGGGGCATGGAGGTGGCCATTGCCTGCGATATCGTGATTGCCTCCCAGCGGGCCATTTTCGGCCAGCCGGAAATCAAACTGGGCTTTTTCCCGCCCTATGCCGCCTTGCGCCTGCCGGAACTGGTCGGACCTGCCAAAGCCATTGAGATTCTCACCACGGGCAAGAATTATACGGCCAAGGAAGCCAGGAAATTGGGTTTTGTCAGCCAGGTGGCTTCGGATGAGGAATTTGGCGAGGTGGTGGAAAAAAACATCAAGGAAATCTGTTACGCAAGTCCTTTGATTATCCGGCTCAACAAAAGAGCCGTCAAACGCCATATCGGCACCAGCTTTTTCCAGGGCATGGATCTGGTCTCCAATTATTTTCTCAAAACCCTCATGAAAACAGAAGACACCCTTGAGGGGATTGCAAGCTTTGAGGAGAAAAGAAAGCCTGTCTGGAAAAACAAATAGCGGGCAGCCTTTTTTTCCATAAAAGGCTGCCAGGCTAGATGCGGATCACTCCGGAAAATTGCCGGCCCAAGGTTAAATCAGCTCCTTGTGCCGGCTTTTTTTTATTTTCCAGTGCCGGCATCCCAGGTGCCAGAGCCCTTGACGTCAGGATATACCCCTTCTTCCGCTTGACCCGGGTCGTTGTCTGATATATGGTATCCGAGACACACAAAAAAATCGATGCTTTGAGACGTTTTTCTGGGCTTATTCCGGATGCTTGTTTGTCCTTGCATTGTCTGGATTTGATAAACAGGGAAAGATCGCTTTTTCGATCAAAAGATCAAGGATAAAAAATGTCCAACCTAAAAACTGAAAAATTAGCAGTACTGATTGATGCGGACAATGCCCAGCCGGTCATTGTTGAAGGGTTGATGACGGAAATTGCCAAATTCGGGATTGCCAATGTGAAGCGGATATATGGCGATTGGACCATTCCGGACCTGAAAGGCTGGAAAGACGTATTGCTGCAGTATTCAATTCAGCCCATCCAGCAATTTCGATATACCACAGGCAAAAATGCCACTGACAGTGCCATGATCATCGATGCAATGGATTTGCTTTACACCCATAACTTTGACGGATTTTGTATTGTATCCAGTGACAGTGATTTTACCAAACTTGCATCAAGGATAAGGGAAGCCGGGCTGTTTGTGTGCGGATTCGGAGAAAAAAAGACGCCCGGCCCTTTTGTTTCCGCCTGCGATAAATTTATATTCACGGAAGTCCTTAGATCCAAAGGTGAGGACGCCGTTGGCATTTATCGGAAGACAACATCTGAATTAAAGCAGGATTCCAAGCTGGTGAATTTGTTAAGAGATGCTGTTGAAAACTCTTCGGATGACAGTGGATGGGCCCACCTGGCATCAGTGGGGAGCAATATCGCCAAACAGGCGCCTGAGTTTGATCCGCGAAATTATGGATATAAAAAATTGGGGGATCTGGTGGCGGCAACAAAACTGTTTCAGATTGAGGAAAGACAAGCCGGAGACGGGCCTTCAAAGTCATTGTATTTAAAGGATATCAGAAAACGGGAAGTGTCCCACTAGGCGGATGACCCGGATATCAAAACAGGGTTATTTTTTTTACGGAGGAAACAACATGGGCGCGGGAAAATGTATCCGGATTGTGTGTGCAATACTATTTTTGGGATTTTTCTGGACTTATTCCCCTGCCTTTGGCCAGTCCAGTCCTTTGACGCTGTCCCAGGCCCTGTCACGGGTGGCGCTTTTTTCTGATCTGACAGAAATGGAAAGAAGCCGGCTTGCGGATGCGGCCTTCCTGCGCCGCGGACAGGCCGGTGAACAGATTATCCACCAGGGAAAGGCCCGGGACAGAATGTTCATCCTTCTGGAGGGAAAGGCCGAGGTTCGGGTAAACGGGAAGCATCTGACCACCATCTCCGGCCAGGCCCTTGTGGGGGAGATCGAGTTTCTGGATAAGCTTCCGGCCAGTGCAGATGTGATTCTGCTGGAAGAGACCGACCTCATCGAACTGGACTATGGGGCGCTGACCCGTCTGATGGAGGGCCACCCCCGCCTGGGATACGTGATCATGGGCGGGATTGCCCGAATCGAAGCCCGGCGGCTGCGGGGATCCAACCCGAAATGAGCCAACGGGCAGATCCATGCGGCCGGTAAAACGCCAGGATGCTTAACCGGTATTCTCTATTTTGAAATCCGGTTTCTGATGAAAAATAAATAGACCAGACAAAGGAAGGCAAATCCTGCCAAAAAAGTGCCGGGAAACCAGGGAAAAGTTTCCGTAAAGGTCAGGTTTTCCATTATGGCGGGCGCCAACTTCTGATCGGCCAGAAAAAATTTTGATTCCAGGGCCTGTCTTTTTGACTTGAGCAGGAGAGCATAGCCCATGCCCAGTATCCCGTAGGAAAAATTATAGGACAATCCTTTGAAACTCAATACGGTTGCCCGATGTTCCGATGCGGTTTCCCTATTCACATAAAAACTGACAAAGAACCCGTTAAAATACATGGCGCTGAAGGTGACAAGGGCGGGTATAAGGCCGGTCCACGGCCAGAAAAAGTTCATGGCCGTGAGGCCGGAAAGGGTGAGGATGGCTGTGATCCAAAGTCCCCGGACAGGCGCTTTGCGTTCTGCAATCTTTCTGGCCATCCTGGGAATCACAAATCCCAAGAGGGCAACGGTGGAGCCGATGATGCCAAAAAGGGATTCGGGCAGATGGATCATCCGGTAGTATTGACTGGACAGGGTAATGACCATGCGGATGATGCCGTCAAAGAGCATCCCAAAGAGAATTACACTCAGAACAAAGGGGGTTTTAAAAATCCATGCCCCGGCTTTAAAGGTCAGGCGAAAGGCTTGTCTAACCCTGAAAATCCTGCCCAAAGGACGGGTATCCTCGGGCAGGGCCGGGTCTTTTTCCTCCATTCCCATTGTCACGGCACAGGCAAAAATGGCCAGAACAAGGGTTGCATAGAGGGGAAAGCGCAGGGTCATTTCCTGGGTCAGGGAAAGGGAAATGCCAAAGAGTCGGCAAACGCTTTCCATGAGGCGGGGATCATAGAGGGCAGCACCCGCGCTCATGGCAATAATAAACCCCAGTGACTGGAATCGTGCCAGAACCTCCAGCACCCTTCCCCAGTCGTCGGGATTGCCCTGATCTTTCAGGGCATCATAGGCCAGGGCTTCGTCGGCACCGCTGGCAGCTGCCTCGGCCAGGCCGCTTAAAATCCGGTTGATTAAAAAAACATAAAACACCAGCGACAGATCCGACTTGGGGACAAAGCTGATCATCCCCACCTCCAGAACCATGGTAAGGGTGGCAAAGACCAGCAGACGCTTCCGGCCGATCACATCGG
The DNA here is from genome assembly GCA_018816605.1 of Pseudomonadota bacterium. The sequence goes on along the minus strand of JAHIVS010000425.1, from coordinate 2,451 downwards.
CAAGGGCACCCGAAGGGACTTCTGCCAGGACAATGGTGGCTGCCCAGACCGCATTGAGAATGGCAAACTGGGCAAGGGTCAGGCCGAAATCAAGGAACAATATGGTAAAGACAGGATAATAAAACCGGGAATTGAACAAAACCTTGAAGGCAATATACCGCCGGATATTGGGGATGGAAAAAGGGGAGGTTACGTGTCCGGGCCTCAATGGCGTTTCCTTTGAAAATTATGAAACCAGAATGATCCTGATGTCCATTACATTGGTTTGGGTGGGCCCTGTGACCACAAGATCTCCCAGGGCCTTAAAAAAGGGGCAGGCATCATTTGCTTTCATCTGCCGAAAGAACGCCAGGCCCGTTTTTACGGCATTGTCCAGTGTGAAACCGTTTGCCATGGCACCGGTCGGCCCATCACTGCCGCCTTTTCCCTTTCACCCTGACCGTGGTCTCACCGCCGCTGGTGATGCAGGCGGGCGAAGGCAGCGTATTTGCCGATGACAGCACTTTTTTTGCCATCCGTGTGTGCCAGTCGGCAGTCTCTTTTGTATCCCCTGCAATGGCCGAAGACAAGATCAATGAACGATACCCCCTTGTCCGGGGTTTCCGCTGTTTTCCCCTGGGTGCCTGGCGTGATATATGCCCGGACAGCATTGATTTCATGGATTGCGGCGCCGGTTTTGATCAAAAGATCCGTTGTCGCCTGCTTGTCTGCAAGTGAAATGCCTTCGGGCGCAAGTGACAGGAGCGCAAAATCTCCGCCAGAAATCAGGGAGATCACCAGGTCCTTTTCGGTTGCGCTCTCCAGGCGTATTTTACGTAAATGCACCCGACAGAAATCTTTTTTCCCAGGATATTTTCAACTGCCCTGGCCATGGGGGCCATGTTTCAGGGCATCAAGGTTTTTAAAACATCTTCCTTGCCGATGATGCCCAGAAGTTTTTTGCCCTCCACCACGGGAATGGTATGGAAATGCTTTTCAACCATCAGGCTTGCAATTTCCGATACCGGCGTGTCCGGCCCAACGCAGGTCACCTTTTTAACCATGGCCTGCTCCACTGTTGTGGCTGCCATTTTTTTGAATTGATCATCCAGACTTTTTGAAGATGACAGGGGAAAAATGCTGTCAAGAATGGCAAAAATAGGGGGAATGGGGATGTCTTTCTGTTGGAATATCAGATCACTCTGGCATAGGATGCCGACAACTTCCCCATTGGTGTCCACCACAGGCACCCCGTTTATATGGTTGTTGAGCAGAATTCCGACGGCTTTGGAAATATCCGTATCCGGGGTGAGGGTGATTATATTTGTTTCCATGATATCTCGGGCTTTGGTCATGATAGTCTCCTTAATCTGCAACGGGTTGGGCCTTCCTCTAGTTAATATACATGAATTTCCAGGGCAGGTAAAGAAATAGCGTTCAACGGCTGCAGATCATTGCCGTAAACCGGCGCTGAAATTGCTTTACAATTAATAATTATTTTGGTACCAAGGTATTTTAATAATATTATAAGGATTCTGCCATGAAACTGCTGAACAAAGATTTTACCTTGCTGCTGTCAGGCCAGCTGGTGTCCCAGGTGGGGGATAAATTCCATATGATTGCCCTTTCCTTCTGGGTGCTTCAAACCACTGGGTCATCCGGGAAGATGGGTTTGGTATTGGCCGCTTCCCTGGCGCCTTCCCTGGTGGTTGGTTTTTTTTCCGGCACTTTTATTGACAGGCATTCACGGAAAGCCATTGTTGTGGGGACCGATCTTTTGCGGGGGCTTGTTCTTTGCGGTTTTGCCGTTCTGTTTATTCTGGGCAAAATGGATTTTTATCTGATACTGACCCTCCAGGTGATCCTGTCGGTGAATGGGGCATTTTTTGACCCGGCCATTCCCTCTATCATTCCCCAGATTGTGGATGAACATCAGTTGGCCCGGGCCAATGGGCTTCATCAGTTGGTGAGCGGAATTTCCCTGGTGGGCGGGGCCATGTTGGGAGGAATCCTTGTGTCAGGCGCAGGGTATGTGTGGGTGTTTTTTCTTAATGGGCTTTCTTTTATTGTGTCGGCATTGTTTGAATCCTTTATCCGCATTCCCCCCCTGCCGGCGGGAAAGAAAACTTCCTATGCAGCTGATATGAAAGGCGGCTATCGGTATTTGTTTGAAAACCAGCACCTGATTGTCCTTTTGTTCATGGTCATGGTCCTCCACTTGTTTGTGGGGTCCATTGAGGTGTTCATGCCGGTGATTGCAGACCGCATTTCAGAAGACGGCCCGAGAACCCTGGGTTTTTTCCAGGCAGCCTTTGGCTGCGGCACCCTTGTGATGGCCATCCTTTTGGGCATGGGACGGGGGGTGGGCCATGAAAAAGTTGCCTTGTTTGCCAGTGTTTTTTTTATCGGGGCTGTGTTCGGGGCATCCTTCTTTATCCAGGGCAGTACACCCACCATGACGGGTGGCTTTCT
>JAHIVS010000424.1 GCA_018816605.1 Pseudomonadota bacterium | reverse complement strand
CCAATCTGGGGTCTGCCCTTTCCGATGCAACCGGATTTGATGCAGACAACCGGGATACCATGTTTGTCTGCGGCCTGAAAGATATTGCCAAAGAGTCCATCCCCAAAGTGGAAGAGATCATTTTTTCAACGCTGCGAAAGGTGGCAGACGATGGAATCGACAAGCAGCTCATCGATTCAGCCATTCATCAGATTGAGTTTTATCGCAAGGAAATCACCAATAGCCCCTATCCCTTTGGCATTAAATTACTGCTTTCTTTTGCCGGCACCATTATCCATGACGGGGACCCTGTCCTGTGCATCAATGTGGATGACGACCTTGAAAGGCTTGCCGACAAAATCAGCCAGGGCAATTTTCTTGAGGAAAGGATAGTTCACTACTTCCTTGAAAATCCCCACAAAGTACGCTTTACCCTGGAACCGGACTCCCTGCTTGAAGAACAGCAGGAAAAAAAGACCAAGGAAGAACTAAAGGCCATTCTGGCAACCCTTAAAGCCGATGATCTAGAACAGATCCGAAAAGACACCGTTGCCCTTGAACTGCTCCAGGAATCGGAAGAAGACCTGTCATCACTGCCCACTCTGGAACTTTCCGATGTCCCCCCTGAAGTTGAGATCATCCGGCCGGATCTGGTAAAGGATGTTTGCCTTTCCACCTGTTATGACAAGGCCACTTCCGGTATCCTATACTTCACCTGCCCTGTGGGTGCCGGCAATATCCCCATGGATCTTTTCCCCCTGGTTCCCTTTTTCTCCATGGCATTTACCAGCAGCGGCACCAAAAAAAACGCCTATACAAAAATAGCCGAACTCATGGATCTGTATACCGGCGGAATTACCATGTCTCCCTTTTCAGGCTCCTATTTTTCCCAGGATGCACAAGCCCACTCGTTCCTGGCCCTCCAGGGAAAAGCCCTGGACCGAAATATTGACAACCTCTTTGATATGATTGATGAATTTGTCATGGACTTTGGATTCCAGGACCAGGACAGGCTGAAAAGCCTTCTGCTCCAATACCAGTCCGGTATGGAATCCTCTATTGTTTCTTCGGGCCATCGATATGCCATCTCCCTTTCAGCGCGGCACCTGTCCAAGGCGTCCCATATCAACGAACTCTGGCACGGAATCGATCAGTTTCAACAGATCAAAACCCTCACCGGACAATTGACGGGTTCCGGTAAAAACAATGGGACTTTGAACACCCTGTCGGCAAACCTGGAAACCATCGCAGCCACCCTGTTCAGACGGGACAATCTTAAACCCGCCGTCATCGGCAGCACCCAGGCCCTGCAGCGCGCCGACCAGAGAGTCTGCCGGCTCCATGCCCAATTGACCCAAGGCGCAAAAGACAGCTTTTCCACCCCGGACATTGTGCTTGACACCCAAAGGCCCTATGACGGATGGTATACCAATACGGCTGTTTCCTTTGTGGGACAATCCTTTAAAACCGTCCGCATCACCCATAGGGATTCCCCGGGACTGGCCGTGATCAGTAAAATTTTAAGATCCCTTTATCTGCACCGGGAAATCAGGGAAAAGGGCGGGGCCTACGGCGGGTTTGCCCTGTACAATACGGAAGAAGGCATCTTTTCCTTCGGCTCCTACAGGGACCCCCACATCAAACGGACCCTGGATGTGTACAAGGGGGCCTGCGCCTATATCATCAAAGGAGCCTTTACCCAGACCGATGTAAAGGAAGCCATCCTCCAGGTCTGTTCTGATTTTGACAAACCAGAAACCCCTGGCCCGTCGGCCATGAAAGCCTTCTACAGGGACATCACCCGCATGAGCGATGAAATCCGCCAGCAGTTTAAGGATTCCCTGCTCCGGCTGGACAAAAAACAAATCCAGGAGATTGCCCAGCGCTACTTTGGAATCGATGAAGACCAGAAAGGCGTATCGGTTATCTCAAGCAAAACATTGCTTGAAGCGGCAAATGAGGCTCTTGAGGCTGACAAGCAGACACCCCTGCGGCTGGTTAAAATTTAGACCCAAAAATTTAAAATCCGATTGAGAATCGACATCAAACGCCCGTATCCTTGAATAAGAGGGTCAGTTTTTCCCGGGCCTCAGGGTCCAACTCTCCCCGCAATTTGGCAATCTCAAGGGTATGGGCTCCCAAAAGCCGGTATAAGCATGAAAATTGGGGCATCTTTTGGTCGATGTCTTCCAGATGGCTGGCAATAATTCTGTCATCCCCCCTTGCCACAGGTCCGGTCAGGGCATCGATACTGCCCCGGACCTTGATATTGCTCAAGGTACCCTGGATAAGGGGTTCTAAAATGGTATAGGCCTCCTGTTCATCCAAACCGGTTTCCTTTAAAAGGCTCAGGGCAAAATGCTCCAGGGTCACCAGATAATTGGATGCCACCACGGCCGCGGCATGGTAGAGGGTCTTGGCCTGGGTGGGAATGGTAAAGGAACTGGCCCCAAGCACATCCACAATTTTCCGCCCCAGGATGACGGCCTGCTCTCCTCCTTCCAGGGAAATATTAATCCCCGGAAAAGGAGAGGCCTGCCCCTTTTCATAGGGGGCAAAAGACTGGAGGGGATGGATGGAGCCCGTTGCAGCGCCCTTTTTCTGGGCCGCTCCCAGAATATCCGAAGACAGGGCACCGGACAGATGAAATACCACGGAATCCTTTGTAAAGCCACCGCCTTTTGCAATCTTCTCACACACCGGCCTGATCCGGGTGTCCGGCGTCGTTATAAAAACAAGGTTACAGGAGGCTGCGGCTTTGACCGGGTCTTCGTATACGGTTCCTGTTCCTGCCATGGCAGCGGCACGTCTTGCCGAATCAGGACCTCTGCTGCAAAAGGCGGTTGGTTTAAATCCCCGGCCGGATAAAAAAACAGCCAGGGATATCCCCAGGCGGCCGCACCCGATGATGCAAAAATTGTGTTCCGGCTTACTTGTATTCATATTCATCCGAGGGGAAGGTTCCTTCCTTCACATCTTTGATATAGGCTGCCAACCCCTGGCCGGCTATTTGGGCAATATCTGCATATTTTTTTACAAACTTGGGAAGAAAACGATTGTTGATGCCGAGCATGTCATGGAGCACCAGAATCTGACCGTCGCATCCGGGACCGGCACCAATGCCAATGGTGGGGATATTCAATGTCTGGGTGATCCTGGCGGAAATGGGCGAGGGAATACCCTCCAGCACAACGGAAAAAGCACCCGCTGCTTCAACATCCCTAGCATCTTTCAAGAGCCGTTCCTCATCCCGCTGAACCTTGAAACCGCCCATCTGGTGAACCGACTGGGGGGTGAGACCGATATGGGCCTGGACCGGAATGCCCGCCTTTGCCAGGGCCAAAATCACCGGGCACACAGCGGCGCCGCCTTCCAGTTTCACGGCAGTTGCCCCTGCTTCCTTTAAAAACCGGCCCGCATTTTCCACTGCCCGGTCCAGGGAGCCATGGTAGGACATAAAGGGCATGTCTCCTATGACCATTGAATATTGGCAGGCCCGGGAGACCATGGCCGTATGATAAATGCTTTCATCCATGGTCACGGAAAGGGTATTTTCCTTTCCCTGGACCACCATGCCCAGAGAATCCCCCACCAGTATAATTTCAATCCCTGCCTTGTCCAGGTAACCGGCAAAGGGGAAATCATAGGCAGTCAGAGCTGTAATTTTTTTTCCTTCCTGCTTCATTTTTATCAAGGTTGATGTGGTGACTCTGGAATGCATTTTTTCCCTCCCAAATTAAGTATGGATCTTATTGTTCCTCAGCTTAAAATAAATTTGTCCAAGTTTCAAGCTTGTTTCCTCAGGCATTGTCCGAAGAATGTGCCCTGCGCCATTGGTTATACTGGCACATACCGGCCAGGGCCTTCACTGCCCTTTCAGGGGAAGGAAAAAACACCCCTTTATGGGGATTGTTCTCATACCGGTAAAGGGTCCGGCTGATCTCATCGGTCAAAAGGCTGACCCCCAGAACCGGTTTCCCATATTTCTGGGTCATCTCCACTATATATTTTACATAGGCATCCTCAAGCTGCAGAAGCGTCTCCTTAAACAATACGGCCGATGCTGCATCCACACTGGGGTCTGTTTTCAGTACAGAGTCAATCATGCTGTTTGCCAGGACCCTTTTGCCGTGAATGCCCAGGTGTATAACCGCATCACACCCGTCCCATTTGAGCAATTCCGCAAGACAGGTTTTGGGGATATCCGGATCCCCTTCTCCCACAATATCAACCGGATTTCCATGACTCCAGAAAGAGGGAAGAATGCGGTTGAGGCGTTCAATGATATCTTCTGACAATTCAGGCACCTCAAGGCCATAGTCCGCACACAGGTCTGTGGTGATCACTCCCCACCCCCCCCCCAGGGTCATGATGGCTACCCGTTTTCCCTTTGGCAGGGGAAGGGATGAAAACACCGCAGACAGATCCAGAAGCTCCATGGGCTGTTCCACCTGGATCACCCCGGCCTGGCGGCAGGCAGCTTCGAAGACCCTGGCATCCGAGGCCATGGCACCGGTATGGCTGGAAGCCGCCTTTTCCCCCTCCCGGGTCCTGCCCCCTTTCAGGACCACCACGGGTTTTTTCCGGGATACCCGGGCCGCAGACCTGAAAAACCGTGCCCCATCCTTGACACTCTCAAGGTAGAGGACCACTGTCCTTGTCAACTGGTCAATTTCAAAGGCTTCCATGTAATCCTCGATGGTGACCATGGCTTCATTGCCGGACCCGGAAAAGGCACGGATGCCGATATCCTGCTGCTCGGCAAAGGCCAGAAGCTGGGTGCCCATGTTGCCGGACTGGCAGACAAGGGCCGTGGACCCGGGCAAGGGATAGGCATGGGCGGCACAGCAGAAAAAATCGGCATGGGGGTTGCAGATCCCCATGGTATTGGGCCCCAGCAACAAAATACCGGCTTTTCGGGCGGTTTCGACCAGAATCTGTTCAAGGGCCTCCCCCGTTGCCCCCACTTCCCTGAACCCCGAGGTGATCAGCAACATGCCCTTCACCTTTTTTGCCGCAAGATCCGGTATCAAATCAATAACTTTTTCTGCCGGAATGGTTACCACTGCCAGATCAATATTGCCGTCAATCTCGGAAATCCGCTTGTATACCTTTTG
>JAHIVS010000423.1 GCA_018816605.1 Pseudomonadota bacterium | reverse complement strand
CTATCATTTTCGGCCCCACCGGAATGACCTGGCAGGGTTTGGGCCCCGGGGGAAGATTTTTGTTGGACTTGCACTGAATTTCACAGGCATGGCACCCAATACATTTTTTAGTGTCCTGGAACAGATAATATTTACTCATTCAACGCCTCCGATCTTGGCTCTGATTTGTCTTTTGTTTGAAGCGCAATAAAAATATTGCAGCCCTTTTATTTTCCCCCACATACCACCTAAGGGTTGTCGGATCAAAACAAGGGGTTCCCCTCCTTGCCTAACCCGACTTTCCAAAGGGACAAGCTGGAAATCTGCAGGGCTTGCAATTCTGGCAAAGCCCCCCATGGCACAATTTAGCAAGATCTAGTTTCCCCGGTCGTTCACCCGCCATAAGCCGGGGTAACATCAGATCAAAAATGGTTGTTTCGTGGTAAAGACCACAGGCTGGCAGGCCCATTATGGCTGTCCCGCGCTCTGGGGCCCGGTGATACCCCAGAAGAAACATGGCCCCCGGAAGTACGGCTGCCGAGTAGTGGACCTGGTCAAACCCGGCCCCTTCAATCCCGGCCTTTGTCACATCATCGGGATCAACAGACATGCCGCCGGTGGTGATGATAAGGTCTGTCTGTTTTTCAAGATACTCCCGAATCTGACAACTGATCATTTCCCTGTTGTCCGGAAGAATGACAACTTCTTCCAGACTTGCACCCAGGGCCGCAACCTTTTTTTCGACAATCACCCTGAACCTGTCCTGGACAAGTCCGTTAAAGACCTCATCCCCTGTAATGATCAGCCGGACCTTTAAAGGGCTGAACGGCTGAACCGAAAAAATGGGATGGTTTTCTTCGGCAATCTTTACCGCTTTTTCAAGTTCCGCTTTTTCAATGACCAGTGGTATTGCCCGGGTGGCCGCCAGGGCCTGGTTTCCATGGACACAGGTATTGTTGTGGGCACTGGCGCACATGACATCTTCCACCATGTTAAACGCAATCAGGGCGTCAACATTGACCTTTAAAAGACCGGGAAAGGCGGCTTTCAATTCAAGTTTGCCTTCTTTGGGATTGCCGGAAAAAATAACCCCCGGCCCGGCAAGGGCGGATGCCAGGGCATAAACCGCATCATCTTCATGGACATGATTTTCTTTCAGGTCCAGAACATAGAGGTTGTTTTTTCCCATGCGCATCAAATGGCAAACATCCTCTGCCGTAACCCGATGGCCTTTTTTAAACACAGGCCCCTTGGACTTGCCCGGGATAATCTCTGTCATGTCATGGGCAAGGGTCATGCCCACGGCAAGGTCAACGGGTATTGTTCGTTTAAAAGATGGTTGAATGGCTTTTTTGCACATCATTTCCTCTTTTTTTATTTGGCCAGTTTTGACACCATTACAAAATGCTCCTGGTAGGCAATGGCACCGCCTGCCTGGTCCCAGACATCCATGCCCCCTGGCATGAAGTTATTGTCGGCCAGCCCCTTACCATAGGCCCGGGTCTCGGGTTTCAGGCGGTGACCAAACCCGTGGATTACAAAAACCGCATCCGGATGAATCACATCGGTAACATTGGCGATAATTGTTTCCATGTACCCGTTTTGGCTCACCCCAACCCTTTCGCCATGGGAAATACCCAGTTTTTCAGCTTCCTTGTCGTTAATCCACAAAACATTTTCCGACATCTGCTCAAACAGCGCAGGATTGTTCACCGTATGCCCCTGGGTGTGCAGGGCACACCGGCCAAAGGTAAGCCGGAACTGCCCGGGTTCTGGCTTTTGGGGGGATTCATAGGGTTTTAGCGAAGCAATACCGTTCTCTTCCAGGTTTTTGGAAATAATTTCAATTTTGCCGCTGGGGGTTTTAAATTTGTAGGCATCAAACTCCTTATAGATGGGTTTGGGTGCCAGGGAAACCATGCCCGTGGCAGTGAAATCCTCAATGGAGACACCCGTACCTTTAAGCTGAAAATTCCAGACATCCTCTTTGGTTTCAAAGGCCAGCTCAGGCAGTCCCATGCGTTTGGCCAGACCACTGACGATTTCCCAATCGGATTTTGTGTCGTAGCAGGGCTCCACAGCTCTGTGGCGCACAAAAAACTGGGGTTTTAGGGCATTTTTGGTGGCAATAATACTCTCCCGTTCCAGATAGGGGGAAAGGGGCAGCACCACATCGGAAAACCATGCCGTATCTGACCAGCTAAAGGTAACCGACACCAGAAGGTCCAGTTTCTCCCACATTTTTTTCAAGCGTTCCGGGTCCGGATATCCCATGAGGGGATCATGGCGATAGGCAATATAGGCTTTTATCGGATAGGGGTCATCCG
>JAHIVS010000708.1 GCA_018816605.1 Pseudomonadota bacterium | reverse complement strand
TCATTGTGGCACTTTCAATAGCAGACTCTATTTCTGACATTCCAAAAATAAAGGGCGAAATCAGTAATATCCAGACAGTTCAACTTCCAACCATTAAAACTGATATTATTAATCTTGAATCATCAATTCCTAATTTAGATGACGTAAAAAAAACTCAAGAATATATAGATAAAAAATTATCCGCTATATCAGATAGCGTCACAGCTCTAGCGGGGCAGGAATTGACACTATCAACCAGCATTGCGAATATCTCTGGACGGTTATCAACATTGGAAGAGTACCAAAAAAAACAGGAAACGCAGACACCTTCTCCGTTTCCAGGTTCCTGGGGGGTAACGACCAATTACGGCTTCAACACATTTGTTGAATTTATTAATGGCTCTAGGGAAATAACTTTACGTATGGACAAGAAGGTTGTAAGAGAATCTACCGATGATCAACAGGACTTCAATTATCCAGTTGGTTACTTTTATACTCCAATAAATGACCAGACCGAAATTAGTTTCTCAACAATAATTCGCACAATGCCCCACCTAGACGATGTTTGGGCTAGTAAATACACCCAAGATATTACCGCGGATAACTATCGAATTATCGTCGGTGTTACAGATGAACAGAGAGTCAAAGTGTTATCAGCTCCGGGTAATTTTGTTCAAGCTGAAATTTACCCAAGAATTGTTAATAAAGGGGGCAGTTCTGGTTGGGAGTGTTGTTCGGTTATGCCTAGAGTTGATTACCAGGGAGGTCAGATAACGGGTAAAGGTTTTTATAACTTCGCGGAGGGGCAACTATTGCTATGGAAACTCACCTTGTCAGGAGATACCGCAACTATTTCTGTCAATGGCGTCGTTCTACCGGAAACAATCATTTTGGACAGGTACACAAAACCAGTTCTATATATTGGATTTCTCCAATCTCCTCTGTGTGAGTCTTCTGGTTCGCCCTGTTTACTTGAACTTGAGACTTACATCCAATAATAAATATTCTATATGCAGCTCAAATCAACGACAAGATCAGTCGTTGATTTTTTATTACAAAATGTCGCCTGAATGAATTATTTATTGCAAGGTTTTCGTTTTTCGGTCATACCCTAACCGAAAATTGATTACGCACTGCGAAACGCAGAGCAGTACAAGTATGCCCTTGAACTCACCCCCTTACCGGTCTTTCAAAGGCGCGCTTGTACCGCCCTACAAACCCTTTTGTCGTTGCTGAGGATTGTGCAGAGCGGTAACTTGAACTACCCATGAAGCTTAATGTCATTGCTCTAAGCCTGCTCTAAAGGTAGTAATTTTCTCCGTGTAATTATTATTCTCGGTGTCATTACTTTGAATCGCTTTTACCGGCACTGCTTTTCGGCGCTTCTCTCGACCAAACCTATGGTGGGGTTTGCGGCCACCGTCCCCGGTGTTCTGGAGATCGTGTTGCGGTAAATGATTGTTTGTCAAAGAACAAAAAAACGGAAAAAAATAAAGAGGGTTCGCACTCCCTTTTGGGGTGCGGACCTTTCTCTTTGTTTCTCTCCGTCTCTTATCACTTGTGGCGGTGCTGGTGGTTCAATGGAACGCCAACCTATTGGGATGGCGTTCCAGATATATTCAAATGTAGGTTATTTCTTATTCTTGCCCTGACCCGCTATCGGCTGCTTTGGTTGATTGTTCGCGGCTTGCGGTTTGGGTTTGTTATTTTGTTGCGCCGGCTTTGGTTGATTTTTCTGATTAACCGGCTTTGGTTGTACGGGTGGTACAACCGGCTTGGATTGGGGCTTTGTTTCTGCGTGAACACTGAGCTTGTTAGTAGTGCTCAGATCAGGCTTGCGTTCATCAGGAACTGAAATAGTAGTCCCATCCTCGCTGACAGGACTCATTTTCTCAAAAATTACGACTATGTTTTCTGCCAACACTTCAAGCAGATTCCGTTCAGCAGTAATTTCTCTTCCATTTCCGCCAATAATCTCAACACTTGGCCGATTTGGAAGTTTTTGCACATTGCTCCGACCTAAATATTCGTCTAGGTTTTCCTGATATTCGCGGGATTGTAACAATCCCTCTATTCTTAAGTGGAGTCCAACTTCATAGGTTATTAGTTTAGGTACGGCGTTGGTCAGTCTGACACTAATATAATCCGGTTCATCCCGACCCTCTGCATTTCTTTTGATTGGTTCTCTAGGATCTCGATAGCAAGCAAGCCTAAGAAAAAGATCGTTTTTATACTTGTATGCTTTTGCTACGATTCCTTCAATAAAAACTCTGTTTTGCATTGTGAAGCCTCCGTGTGTAAATTCGTCTAGGGTGTTCCTCGAAACAGGAACAAAATAAAAGACGACCTAAATCCATCTCAACATAAAGAATGAGATAGGTTTAAGTCGTCTAGGTGTGTTTCCCGTAGGAAACTGGATATTGAGTAGCTTATGCAGTTATTTAATTGTAAAGTCATTTTATCACATGTTTCTAGTGTTTCAATGCCCTAACCTCAGCGGTTCCCCATTCTGTGACCAGAACGTCAGGAATAACAGAGGGGAACAATATTGAAAGGTCGGCGGTCACGGCAACCATAACGGTATTGCCCCGCACCTTGATATTTGAAACCCTGGGAGTAATGTCCTTGTCAAGTAATTCCTCACCGTTTGCGTTTGCCGCTCTCTGCGCCCAGGTATAGGTATTTGAGGTAAAAGCTATTTGTCCTGTGGACGTGAATGTGTTTGTGCTAATTTCAACTGCAGCGGCTAATGCTGCTGAATCAGCCGCTGCTGCTATTTGTGATCGCGCGAAGAAATACCGTCCCATCTCGGTACCCAACGCCAATAAAGGAACCAGGCAAAAGCCGAAAAATAGCGCCCAAAATGTCGCTGAGATAGCACGTTTATCACTGAGTAGGTTTTGTGTCATTTTAGTACCAGCCCTCTTGTCTAAAGTTAGCATCCGCACTCACAATAAACGGATTGGGAAGTCCTGGTATTAGTCCATGAAATAAGTTAGGAATACTACCGGAAACCCTAACTTTCAGAAGACTTCCGGGGGCTCCGCTGGCAGCAAGAATGGTTACATTTGGGCTTTCAACAATCTTTGAGGTTTCTATGGCCTGACTTGCGTAAGTAGAAGCATATGCAGCGGCGTTCGATTGTGCCACGGAACCCATGCGCGCACCGTGGCGAGCTGCTTGCTCTACCGCCTGTTGACCATATACAACCATTCCAAGGTTAATAATCGCTACCATTACAAGCACAGCAATCGGGGTTGTAATAACAGCTTCTAATGCGATACTTCCCTTTATGTTTCGTAGCAGTTTATTTTTTTTCAAACGTCCTCACTTTCTTTTGTTTGAAATACTAGGGTTTTGATTTTAAAATCCCGCGGTTTATACTTTTCCAGCCGCGTCTATAATAAAATCGTTGAGGTATGATCCAAAAATCTTGAATCCCCCATAAATCACGATTGCTACGGCTGCTACTAGAAGTACATATTCCACAGCGGATATGGCACGAGTGTCATTAAGCATTTTGATGTAGGTTTTTTGAAGTTTTTTCATTTGTTCATTTCTCCTCAATATGATTTGTCTGGTTTTTTTTTCATCGGTTTACTCCGATGGTATTTCCATTAAATAAGGCCGACTACAAAAAATGTAATCATGCCGGCTGTGATCGGAACAATGTAAGGAATCGTTGTTTTTTTGGTGGCCAGCGCGAAAACCCCATAAATACCACCCGCTATTAAGGCATACATAAGTGCTGTTATCCCAAATACAAGGGTGATTATCAAAAACACGTGGGCGTCTGCGCCGCCAATTTTTCCTGCCTCACAAGAGAGGGATATGCCAAGGATAATAAATAGGGGAAATATATTTACTATACTGAGTGGCATGATAAAGTAGCCAAGCACAAGGGTAAAAACCAGCGACAGGATAGTTAAAACTATTGCTGGTTTTCTTTCGTAGGTAGTGATTAAGAACATCAATACCGTTAATAATGCGGCAGGAGCATTACCGTAAATGGCAGACCATAACACAGCCAACACAAGAGGAATAATTGTGAGAAATGATGGAACCTCACGCTTACGCCAATCACAAACTGAGCAGATGATCAGCCATGCGCCAACTATCAGGGCGATAATTAAGGTAATGTTTGCGGTCATTGATTAGTTGGCCAGTTTCCGAGATCTGCTGAACAACCCCTTGATTGCGGTTATGAACGTGGAATCTTGTTTGGCATCCTTTGGGGGGATGGTATAGAAGTACAACTTGCTGACTTCACCCCATGTCAAGGTGAGGGCTTTTCCAATTGCGCCTGCTTCCAGGTCAAACCATTCATTGTCGCGTAATGAGCGTTCTTTGATGATCAGATTGCGTTTGCTTGTGCCAAGTAAAGGTTCTACGGTCTGTTCCAGTTTGGAGTTCGAGCGTTTGGCATTAATAGCTGCTTTCAATTCGGTTGGGGCGAGGGGAGATACAACCAATCTTGCACCATTCAAACACCTTACATTGACCCAGGTTGGTTTTTGTGAAAAATTAATAACCTCAATGGGCTGGTAATCGGTATCGTTCTGTGTGGCTAACCATTCCATGGGTTGGGTGGAGAAGGCTTGTTGCTTGTGGGCATCCCGGCGATTTTTGACAAAAATCGTGTTTACGTCCTCCATGGCCTGCGCGGTCTTTTTGAGACTGACAGATTGTTTAGCCATGTTCAACTGCATAACGATAAGGATTCCGACTACCGCAACCAAGGTGATGAAACTCATTATGTCTGTCATGCTAATTACTCCTTCGAAATTGGTTTGATTTGATGTTCGCGCTGAAACAGCGTTAATTGCCCGGGATTACAACTCACAAATTTTTGTTATTTGGCCTCCTCGTCGTTCTTGCCAAGGTTGTCGGTCAGTTCTGAAAGGTTCTTCTGAACCTTTTCCCATTGGACTGTACGTGGATCTGTTAGTGTTGCAGCACCTAGTACCCCAAATAAGCCGAGCAAAATCACACCCGGAGCCATAGTGAACTTTGCGTCACCAAAAAAGGTATTTTTCTTGGGGGTTTCGTTTACTATTAGCGCCGGAACTACTGGCGGTTGTTCTGAGGGTAGTTCGGCGGGTTCTTCTGTGATTTCTGGTTCAGGTGTTTCGGTGATTTCTTCCATTGAAGTAGGAGATGGAGTCATTGTTGGTGTGGGGTAGGGGATCAGGATTGTGCTAATAACACTGTTGGTATTCTTCAATTCATCCACCAGTTCGGCCACTACATCATATTCACCCGGAGGAGCAAATACAGAACCGAAACGACCATCCCAGGTGATTTCAATGGGCAGTTGATTGGGCTGGTAGGTGTTGGTAACACACCCTTTCTCGCCGGTAGGGTCGCAAATCGAGACAGTGATCGACCTTACGGCTACATCTCCAGGAATCAAAGAAAGAATTCCTGCTTGGCCGATTCTCCAATAACTGGTCATGCTCAATTCCGCGGTTTTATTTGCAATATTGATCGAGGTTTCGCTTGTGCTTACGTTGCCGGCCAGATCAACAGCTTGTGCCATGAGTTTTTTTGCTCCAACAAATTGTGTGGTATCAAAATTGATCTGCCATTTTCCGTCTGCGTCAACAGTAACCGGCTGCCAGGTTGCACCGTTGTCTGATGAAAAACCAACATTTCCCAGGCCAGATCTATCATCCGAAGCTGTACCGGAAACGACCACTGTGCCGGTGGTGCCACTGCTGGCGATTGTTACCGTGGGGAGTGTTAGATCAAGGTCGTAAGAAACAGAGGAAGAAACAGAATTGCCGGCCAGGTCATAACCGACAATAGAAATCTCGTTTGTTCCCTCGGTCGTCAGGGTCAGGGGGAGTGTGCCGGTGGTCGTGCCTTCGCTGTTTGTGAGCGTGTAATCTGCCTGATCAAACCCTGATAAAGCATCGGACCCGGTTGCTGATACGGTCAGGGGGGCTTTGTACCAGGAGTTTATAGCTGAGTGATCGAGATCTACTGTAAAAGAGGGGTTTGTAAGATCAATTCTAAAGGTCTGGCTGGTAGAAGTTGCCGAGTTGCCAGCAACATCATTGACAACACTATTAACTGAGTATGTACCTTCTGTGGATACACTCACCGGGCTTGCTTGCTGTGAACCGCTGTTTACTTGAATAAAGGTGCTTCCAATACCAGATGTCGTGTCAGTTCCACCTGCAGATACAGAAACGGAGCTCCTGAACCAGTTGCCACTTCCTGCGGTGCCGCTTAGCGCGACGCTGGCAGAGGGAGCCGTGGTGTCTAGACTCATACTTGCAGAGGATTGGTCGGAAGTATCGCCGTGTGAGGATAAAGCCCAAAAGGAAAGGTTGGTTACCCCCTCCGGGTATGTCCAGGTACATGAGGATGTGCCGCTGCAAAGCATTCCGGCGCTGCCTTCAATGCCGGTTATTGAGTAAACAGGGTCGCTTGCGGAAAGGGAGATCGTTGCTCCGCCCCTACACCAACCAGCGAGACCATTAGTAGCACAGTTGTTCGTTCCTGAAACATTGGCAGGATTTTGTGTATTCCAATAAGAATGGTCTTCTTCGCGTCTTGTACATCCCGATTCGCCAGAGGAACAACCTTCGATGCTAGAGCTCTCTGAAGTTCCGTCCACATGAGCGCCGCCCGGCCAACCACAAGCCGAATTTGTCCAATTACTAAAGCCTGGGCAACCACTGTCTGGAGATGTGTAGTTGTCAGCATGACATCCCCACCATCCTGAACCGGCAGGGTCATACCACGCTTCGTAAGTGCAGTGTTTTCTCTCCCAAAATACCCGTATATCTGAAATATAAGTGCTTCGATCCGGTCCGGTGTAAGCCGCATACACAACTGTAAATGAAATTATTGCAAAACAAATGGAAAGAATTATTGATCCCCGAATATTTATTTTTTTCATGCGCACAACCTTCCTTTTGTAAAAAATTAACAAAAAAAAGGCCGAAAGTAACAACCCTGTTTTCAGGTTGTTAACATTTCGACCTTCATCTCTGTGTTTTGCGTACTTGTGCCGGTTTAACCGGCTAGTGGTCTATGTATTTAATTGTAAGTGGTAATAGTATACCACCATAAAATTACTTCTGATAACGATTATTTTACCTGCTTTTTACAAAATTACAAGTATAATATTTATATGAACATAAAAGGACGAGAGGAGGTCTTTATGACGCAAGTTACAACTAAACAAAAAATTGGCAG
>JAHIVS010000422.1 GCA_018816605.1 Pseudomonadota bacterium | reverse complement strand
TTCTGCGCCCAATAGATTTTTTCGGGGCACCCGGCAGGACTCGAAAATAATTTCCCCGTGGCTGAAATAATCGCTGCCGGCGTGTCCCATGACCGGAATATTCCGGACCAGGTTAAACCCCTTGGCGGCAGTTGGAACCATGATCATACTGGCCTGAAGATAGGTGGGGGCTTCCGGGTTGGTTACCGCCATGACAATGGCAAAATCCGCGCCATCGGCTGCCGTGGTGTACCATTTGTGGCCGTTGATCACATAGTCGTCCCCGTCTTTTACCGCCGTGGTTTCCAGCATCACGGGATTGGATCCGGGCATGTCCACCTCGGTCATGGCAAAGCAGGAACGGATATCGCCTTTGACCAGGGGATTGAGGAATCGCTCTTTCTGGGCCTGGGTTCCATGGGCATGAAGAATCTCGACATTCCCGGCATCCGGAGCCTGGCACCAGAACACAAAATGACCCAGGGGAGATTTTCCCAGGGCTTCGGAAACCAGACCGTGTTCGAGCAGGGATAGCCCCATGCCCCCGCATTCCACCGGAAAATTGGGTGCCCACAGCTCCATTTTCTTTACCATGGCCTGTTTTTCCCGCAATAGTGGCAAAAGTTCTTTGAAATCTTTTACCATAAATTCGGGTTCCAGGGGGATCAGTTCTTTGTCCACGAACTCGTTGATCATGGAAACAATGGTTTGAATCTTATCTGACACTTGAAAATCCAATGGCCTCTCCTTTGAATAGGTTCGTGATATAAGGAGGATATTAAACAGGAAAATCCAGGGAAGTCAAGACTAAAAACGAACGAATGTTCGTTTTTATATTTTCCCCTGCAAGACGTCTTCCTGTTCCAGAAATACCCGGATAAACTCCACGACATCTGCCACAATGCACACATCCGCATGGGAACAGATGGGAGCTTGGGAATTTTTATTGATGCTGACCACCCAGTCCGAGCCCTTCATGCCGGCCAGGTGCTGGGATGATCCGGAGATCCCGCAGGCAATATAGAGTCTGGGCGCGACACTGGCACCGGTAATGCCCACCTGGTGATCATACCCGATCCACCCCATGTCCACCAGGGAACGTGAGGCGCCCACGGCCGAGGCAGAAAAATATCTGGCAAATCTTGCCACCGCCTCAAGGTTTGACCTTTCTCCTATCCCCCGGCCGGCCGCCACAATGGTCTGGGCCTGTTTCAAGGCCTGGTGATCGTTTTCCCGCCTTGCTAGTTTCTGATGAACCATCCGGACAGGCTGGTTTGCTCCGGATAAGAATTCTTTTATAATAATTGTGCCGGAATCTTCCACCTGGCAGGGTCGGGCAGAAAAAATTCCCGGCACAAGGGTCAGCACCAGGGGAAAACCCGACTCCGGCCGAAGCAGCATATTCCGGGTATTGTTCATGCCTGGCCGGGAATACAAAAGCCCCCCACCATCCGACCGGATCTGGTTGACCCCGGATATGGAAGCAGCGTTCAGGCGAACGGCAAGTCCCGGGGCAAAATCCCTGCCCTGGGAGGTGTGTGCCACCAGGATATGGGAAGGGGACAGCTCTTGAATCAAAGGAACAAGACACATTTTATACGCCTCACTGGTATAGGCCGCAAGGGAGGGGACCCTGAGGGCCATGACATCCACTTTTGCATGGGATGAAATCTCCCGGGCCAGGGCCACAGGATCCTGTGCCGGAACAATCACGGCAATTTGAGCTGCCTTGCGTTTACCCCCTGCCCCATCTGTTTGAATCAGATCCCTTATCACCCCGGCTGCTGCGACAAGCTCCCAGGTCACCGGCCGGATACAGCCGTCCATCACTTCGGCAACAATCAGTATGGGCTTCATGCCAGGTCCTTTTCTTGCAAAAATGCCTTCAGCTGCCGGGCCTGGTCCAAAAGGGTTCCTTCAAGCCGCCTGCCTTCACGGGTCTTTTCCGGGCATTCAATGGTGATAAGCACTTCTTTTGGTTTGACAGGAACCGGATAAAGATCCCCCTGATCCAGGGTGGTGATACCTTTTTTCCCTGCTGCCAGCATATTGGACAGGGACGGATATCGGGGCAAACGGCTTCCCGCCTGGATGGTCAGCACGGCGGGAAGCCTGATGCCAAGGCAATCCCTGCACCCATTTTCCATCTCCCGCTCAATGGGCACAAGGCCCAGGGCGGGTGTCAGATGATTTTTAACAACCCCTGTGGCACAGGGCAGACCCAAAAGTTCGGCCAGCATGGGGCCGGTCTGTCCCTGCATCATGTCCTGGGACATAATCCCGGTAAAAATCAGATCATAGCTGCCCTTTTCTGCCCAGGCCGCCAGGTATGAGGCCGTAACAAACGCAGGCACAAACCCTGAATCCCGGGTAACAATATGAATACCCTGGTCCGCCCCCATGCCAAAAGCCCGCCGGATAACAGCCACAGCAGAATCAGGGCCTGCGGTGATCACATCCACCCGGGCCTGGAACCTGTCCTTGAGGACCAGGGCCTCTTCCAGGGCAAATTCGTCAAACCGGCTTATCTCTCCGTCCGCAGCCCCCTGTTTTATACAGACCAAAATTTTCATCTTTCCACCATACACGGAACCTGTGCTCAGATCAAGTTTAATGCGAACGAACGTTCATTTTTTAAAATAGATCCCTAAAAAAACAAATCACACCCGGACAAAAAAGACTTGACAAGATTGAGGAAAATTATAATCCTGAGTTTGATTATAATAATGAACTTGATTCAGTGATACCTTGCTCCAGAACCCGGGTCTTTAACTTTGGATGTTGGAAAGAAAAGCCAAACCCTTCCCCCATCCGGAAACCACCATAATAAGGAGAATAAAATGAATCTTGCGCTTGAAAAAAATCTAGTCCAACGCCTTGCCCTGGGAGACACGTTCAGAAGGCGCGCAGCCAACACCCCGGACAAGATCGCCCTGAGGGACTATAAATCCGACAAACCGATCACCTATACGTTCAAGGAACTGAACCAGAAAATCAATTGTTTTGCCAGTGCCGCAAGAGCCTGCGGCCTTAAAAGTCAGGACCGCTTGGCCCTTCTGGGATTGAATTCCGCTGAGTACATCATTGCCCTGTACGGCTGTGCCAAGGCCGGGATAATAGCGGTTCCCGTCAATCCGGGCCTGGCTCCCGAAGATATTGTCTATGTGCTCAATCACTCGGAAGCAAAAGCGCTTGTGGTTGACTCCCTGCTGGTCCCCCTCATTGACAAGGTCAAGGCCAACCTGCCGGACATCCGTCAGAGGGTCTGTATCCCCACCGGCGAGGAGACCGTTTCCCAGGCCTATACACTGTTTGATGCTTTCCTGGCCCAGGGAAGCTCTGATGAAGTGGCAGATGTCATCATCCAGGAGCGGGATACCTTTGAAATCCTTTATACCAGCGGAACTACAGGAAAGCCCAAGGGGGTTCTCATCACCCATCTGGGGGTTTATCTGTCCGCTTTGTCCACGGCCATTGAATTCGGATTGCGACCCGGGTATTCTTCCACCATGATCCTGCCCATTTTCCATTGCGCCCAGCAGGCTGTCACCTATTCCACCCTGAATGTGGGGGGAGCCGTCTCTATTTTCCGGCAGTTTGATCCGGGCAGGATAATGGAAACCATGGTCAAAGACCGGGTGAACCTCATCTTCGGTCTGCCCATCATGTACCGGGCCATGCTCGGCCATCCGGATGTCAACACCCACGACTGGACCCATCTTAAAGCCTGCATCTTTGCCATGGCACCCATGGACCAGACCACCCTGGAAAAGGGCATTAAAGTATTCAAGGCAGAATTCATGCTGGGCACGGGCCAGACAGAATGCTTTCCCCCCACCAACATCTTCAGGGCAACCCAATTCCCGGAGAAACAGGGAAACTACTGGGGCTCCTCCAACCTGGTTCTGGATACCGGCGTCATGGACGAGAAGGGCAATCTTTTGCCTCCAGGAGCGGTGGGGGAAATTGTCTGGCGGGGACCTGTGGTCATGGAGGCCTATTTTAAGGATGAAGCGGCCACAAAGGAAAGCCGGAAATTCGGCTGGCACCATTCCGGCGATCTGGGCGCCTTTGATGAAGACGGCCAGCTATTGTTTGTGGACCGCAAAAAGGACATGATCAAAACCGGGGGTGAAAACGTGGCCTCCATCCGCGTGGAACGGGCAATCTTAGAGGACCCCCGGGTGGACCAGGTGGCCGTGGTGGGTCTTCCCGATGATCGCTGGGTGGAGGCGGTTACCGCCTTTGTGGTCCCTGTCAAGGACAGCGGGCTCACACAAGAAGATATCCTCCGCTTGTGCAAACAAAATTTGGGAAAATTTGAAGTGCCCAAGCGGGTCATTTTATTGGACAGCCTTCCTGTCACCTCAACAGGGAAGGTCAGAAAAAATATTTTAAGGGAGACCGCCAGTTGATTCAAACAGATATGACAAAACTTTTGGGTATTAAATACCCCCTCCTGGGGGGCGCCATGATGTCCATCTCCACGCCGGAGTTTGTGGCGGCCGTTTCCAATGCCGGGGGCATGGGAATCCTGGCATCCACCATTTATAAAACCCCGGATGAATTTGAAGCTGCCATAGACAAAATTTTTGCCCTCACCAACAAGCCCTTTGCCGTGAACCTGAGTCTGTTCCCGGCCATCCGGCCCGTGGACAACACCCTCTACCTGGACATCATGAAGACCAAAGGGGTCAAGGTGGTGGAAACCTCGGGACATGCCGCGCCGGTTGAGCTTAGCAGACACTTCAAAGCCTGTGGCATGACCTGGATGCACAAATGTGTGGGACCCCGGTATGCAAAGAAGGTGGAAGGCCTGGGTGCCGATCTTGTCACACTAGTGGGATATGAAAACGGCGGGGCCACGGGGAATTTTGATATTGCCACCATGGTGCTTATCCCGGTGGTCAAGGATGCGGTGACCATCCCGGTGGTGGGGGGAGGCGGCATCTCCGACGGCAGGGGAGTGGCCGCAGTCCTTTGCCTGGGGGCCGACGGCGCCATAATGGGGACCCGGCTTCTGACCACCCGGGAATGCCCCATCCACGACAATATCAAACAGATTTTGCTCAATTCAACGGAAATTGATACCCGATTGGTCATGCGGTCCATCAATGCCACCCACAGGGTGCTGGCAAATCCGGCCGCCGACCGGTGCCTTGAACTGGAAGCCCAGGGAGCTGGATTTGAACAGATTCTGGAAGTGGTTTCCGGATTAAAGGCAAAATCCATGTATGCCAATGGAGATGTGAGAGAAGGGATTATTGCCTGCGGCCAGGGGGTGGGTCTTGCCCACGACATCCCCACGGTCAAAGAATTGTTTGACAGGATCATGGTCCAGGCAGAACAAACCCTGAACCGGTTTAAAGAACAAGATTAAAAGGAAAAAAGAAGCGAGGGATCTTTTTTGACTACCCGCATCACTGGAGATTGGCAGGTCCGGTAATGTCCTTGATGCCGCCGATGATGAAATCCACGGCATCCAATGCCATTTCCTTGGTCCTCTCCGGATCATCCGGCTCTGTGAGAAAGTGATAGGCCACTTTCTCATAGACACCCAGAATGCACATGGCATAGACTGCCGATGAATTTTTGCTGCGGAATTTACAGCCGGCATCCTTTCTGAGGCGGTCGATGGCCTGGCTTAAATCCTTGGCAATGAGTTCGGACATATTTTTCCGCCGGGATTCCATTCTTTTGCCGTGGCCCGGGGATTCCCGGAACAGGATCAGGGCTTTCTGGGCATAATGGGTGCAGAATTCATCGAAAAACGCATGGCCTGCCATGGCCATGCCCCTGACCGGGGAATCGGCGCGTTCAAATTCTTTGCCCAGGATGGACCTGAGCTGGTAGAGGCTTTCATCAAAAAGATGGATCAAAAGCTCTTCCTTGTCTTTAAAATAAAAATATACCGTTCCCACCGAGACTTCGGACAGGTCAGCAATCTCCTCCACACTGGTTTTCCGGAACCCTTTTTGGGCAAAAAGCGCTTCTGCTGCCGATAAAATGGTCCGATACCGGTATTCGCGTTCCCGTTCCCTTCTTTGGGCCTGGGGGGTTATTTTTTTGGGGGGCGTTGTTTTTTTTTCCTGTTCCATGTGGTACCTGTTCCATTGAGCTTTTTATCTGCCTGCCGACCATACTATAGTCGATAAGTGAAAATTTTGTCAATACGGCAAACATGCCAGCAGCAATTCCCGGTAATCGATACGGATGGTGCCCTACCCGGAAGACAATCGATGTTTAATCAAAATCGTTGCCCAACATGAAAATTTGACCTGAATATTATTCGCTCCACTTTCGGGCTTCGGCTTTGGAGGAACGGTTCAGGCCAATCTTTCAGTATCAGACTGAACAAAATGCTCCCATGGATCAGTTGAACCGATCGAATGTGATGCTGGCCACGAACACTTATTCCGCTAAATCGCTGGCCTCCTTTGGGTGCTCTGGTTGAATGCGTATCATCAGCTTTATTGAGGACTTGACATTACCACAAAAAATCTTTCACCAACTGGATCTGTGGGATATCCGCATCCATGATCCGCCAGCGACAAACCCTGTCTATATTCCGGTCGGTGATGATTGGAACTGATTTTTTTTCTTGCCTTAACTTGCCCCGCCCTGGCCCAGGGTGCGGCAATCTGTGGATTCGTCCTCCAGAATATAAACAAGGCCTTTTTATCTTTTTCCATTGATAATGGCTATGCTTCATCCATTCCGTTTTCAGACGACAAAGGCGTTGAGAGTTCACGGAATTTTTCCAGTTGATCACGCTTTCCCAGACCCCCTGCGATATCCTGATGTTCCAGCAGAAAATCGGGTTCCGGGCTGGTATGCAGTTTTCCATCCCTTAAAATACCGGCAAGGGTCACGCCGGTGGTGCTTCAGGTGTTTGATTGTCCAATGGTCTTGCCGGTCAAGGGACTTCCCGGATGGAGGGTTATCCAGGTCAATTGGAACAACCGGGAACTGCTCTGCAGCTGGGCAACAGATTTGTATTCAGTCTGCATGTCATACAGAGGCCGATATCGCTCATGGCGAATGTCATCGGTAAACTGCTGAATCCGGTCAACCGGGAAATCAAGGTGGAGAAGGGCCTGGCGGGTAAACTCCAGTCCGGTTTCAAATTTCGGCTGTACCACATGATATATTCCTTTATCTGGAAACTCTTTCAATTGGTCAAAGGAGTGGGCCCGGGTCACCACATGCAGATCTGGGTGTAATTTTTTAGCCTGGCGGACCACTGCCTGGGCAACCTGGGTTGCCGGTGTGGTTACCAGCAAGAAGTTTGCTTTTTCCACATGGGCGGCCTCTAAAATGACAGGCTGGCTTGCATCCCCAAAAATAATGGGAAGCCCGCCGATTTTTAATTGGTCCACGCGTCTGGAATCAATCTCAAGAATAACAAAACAGACACTGATCCGCTGCAAAACATCTGCAATATATTTCCCCACCTCTCCCCCCCCCGGCGATGATCACATGATCCTTTAATCCCTCCTTGGGAAGGTTGACCGTCTGAAAGGTGTACGGTTTTCCCCAGCGGTTTCGGAGGGCATACAAGGGCGTGGTCAACCCGGATATAAAAGGGGTGAGAAGCATGGTTGTGGTCAAAATCAACGAGTAAAAATCCATTGAAAAGGAGTTTGTGCTGATGCCCACCCGGGCCAGGACAAATGAGAACTCACCCACCTGGGACAACCCCAGGGCCGTTGCAAGGGGGATGACGTTTCCATAACCGAAACTGCGGCTCAATATCCCGAATATCAATCCTTTACCCACCATGACGACCAGGACCAGTATCAGAACCGTTCCCAGATTCGAAAAAAGGTATTGGGGATCAAACAACATCCCCACGGACGTAAAAAAAAGAAGGCTGAAAACATCTCTTAGCGGGATGATATCACTGAGTGCCTGGTAGCCGTAATCTGATTCACTGGATAAAACTTTTAAAACATGCACGGATCATATGAAGGGCTTTTTGTGCGATTGACTGAGATGAACAAAGGTTTCCACCCTGACGGTGGCGGAAAGATCAAGGGCAAGGTCTTTTCAGGCATGTTCATATTCACCCCCCTGGAATGGCTGTCCTGCCAGGATTGGCTCGGCTTTCATCATAGCGTCAATCGTACTATCAACAGAGAGGATAAGTGTCTATTGAAATTTTTAAGCAAGCCAAACACTTTTTTTATTGACAATAAAAAAGTCATGCTATATTTTTTTACAAAACTGCGGATTCAATATTTAAGAACACCCCAACAAAAATATTATATCCTCGGGTGTCAACCATTGCCAGACTTAACCCATACCAGACACAAGGGACCTTTGAAATGGATGTGATTGAAACCAAAATTGATGTAACTTCCAAGGAATACAAAGCCAATTATCGTGAAATGACAGACCTGGTGGCACAGCTGAGGCAGGAACTCGACCGGGCCATGAACGAACGCTCTCCCAAGGCCTTAAAACGCCATGAAGAGTCCGGCAAGCTGCCGGCCCAAAAAAAACTGGAGTTGCTGCTGGATAAAAATACCCCGTTTTTGGAAATAGCCCCCCTGGCCGCCAGGGGGCTCTATGACGGCAAAATCCACAAGGCGGGCCTGATCAACGGCATTGGAATGATTGCGGGCAAAGAGTGCATGATCACCATGAACGATGCCACCATCAAAGGGGGGTCCATGTACCCCATGTCCGTGAAAAAGATGCTGCGCTGCCAGACCATTGCCATGGAAAACCGACTGCCCCTGATCAATCTCATGGATTCCTCGGGCGCCTTTCTTCCCCTGCAATCGGAAATCTTCCCGGACCTGGATGACGGGGGAAGAATTTTTTACAACCAGGCCATGATGTCCAAGATGGGAATTCCCCAGATTGTAGGGGTCATGGGATTGTGCACGGCCGGCGGCGCATACGGCGTGGCCATGTGCGACGAGATTGTCCATGTGAAGGACCACGGGGCCATTTTTTTAGGAGGACCGCCCCTGGTCAAGGCCGCCACCGGAGAAGACGTCTCGGCAGATGAACTGGGAGGGCCAGGGGTCCATTGCCGGGAATCCGGCGTGTCCGACTATTATGCCGAAGATGATGCACACGCCATCCAGATCATCCGCAAAATTGTGGACAACCTGCCGGCTGCCGAAAAATCAACGCTTTCCATGAAGCCTGCGGCCCCGCCCCTGTATGACCCCAAGGAACTCTACGGCATTGTCAGCCCCGATCTTTCCAAGCCCTATGATATCAGAGAAGTGATTGCCCGGGTGGTGGACGCCAGCCGATTTCTGGAATTCAAGGAAATGTACGGCCCCACCCTGGTCACCGGCTGGGCCCACATCCATGGGTATCCCGTGGGCATCCTGGCCAACAATGGAATTTTATTTTCAGACAGCGCCCAAAAGGCCACCCAATTCATTCAATTGTGCGATAAGCGCAAAATCCCCCTGGTCTTCCTGCAGAATATCAATGGATTCATCGTGGGCAAGGCCTATGAACGCGGAGGTATTACCAAGGACGGCCACAAGATGGTCAATGCCGTGGCCACGGCAACAGTTCCCAAATTCACCATGGTGGTGGGAGCCTCGTTCGGGGCGGGCAATTATGCCATGTGCGGAAGGGCCTATTCTCCCCGGATGCTCTGGATGTGGCCCAATGCCCAGATCGGGGTCATGGGGGGTGCCCAGGCAGCCGATGTGCTCATCACCATCACCAACGACCAGCGCAACCGAATGGGGCAGGCTGCCATGACGGCCGAAGAAATGGCCTTTATCAAAGAACCGGTGATGGCCAATGCCGCAAAAGAAGGCAATCCCTATTACAGCACAGCCCAGCTCTGGGATGACGGGATCATCGATCCTGCCAAAACCCGGGATGTACTAGGATTGGGAATTTGCGCATCCCTCAATGCACCCCTGAGGGATGATGTACACGGCTATGGCGTTTTCAGAATGTAAGCAGACCCAACAGACAGGAAAATATCATGTTTAATAAGATTCTCATTGCCAACAGAGGAGAAATAGCCGTCCGGGTCATTCAGACCTGCAGGGATATGGGCATAAAAACCGTTGCCGTATATTCAGATGTCGACGGAAAAGCCCTCCACGTGCTGGAAGCAGATGAGGCCGTCTGTATCGGCCCTTCGGATCCGGCCCAAAGCTACCTTAATATGGACAAGATCATCCGGGCAGCCCGGGACACCCAGGCCCAGGCCATCCACCCGGGGTATGGATTTTTATCGGAAAACCCTGAATTTGTAGAAAAATGCGATCAGGCCGGCATTGTTTTTATCGGACCAACGGCCAGGGCGATCCGGGAGATGGGAGATAAAATCACCTCCCGCAGAATCATGGTTGACGCCGGTGTGCCGGTCACCCCGGGCTTAAACTTCAGCAGCCACAGCCTGGAAGAGTTGCTGGACAAAGCCGATGAAGTCGGATATCCGGTGCTGATAAAGGCCACGGCCGGGGGCGGGGGCAAGGGTATCCGCATTGTTCACGCCCGGGAACAACTGGCCCAAGCCTGCGAATCCGCCGCAAGGGAAGCAAAAAATGCCTTTGGAAACGGGGCTGTCTATCTTGAGAAATATTTTATCCGGGCCCGGCACATCGAATTCCAGGTCCTGGCCGACACGTTTGGGAAAACCATCCATTTGCTGGAACGGGAATGCTCCATCCAGCGGCGGCACCAGAAAATAATTGAAGAGACCCCTTCTCCTGCCATGACCCAGCCATTGCGAGAGGAAATGGGCAAGGCGGCAGTGGCGGCAGCAAGGGCTGCCGGGTATGTCAATGCCGGCACCGTTGAATTTTTACTGGATGATCAGAACCACTTCTATTTTCTGGAAATGAATACCCGGCTCCAGGTGGAACACCCCATAACCGAAATGACCACGGGCATTGACCTTGTCCGGCAGCAGATTGAAATTGCAGCAGGCGCCCCTTTGACCCTGGACCAGGCCGATATCACTGCCAGGGGCCATAGCATCGAGTGCCGGATCTATGCCGAGGACCCGGAAAATGATTTTTTCCCAAGTCCCGGCAAGATCACCTTCTTTAAGGAACCCACGGGACCCGGGATCAGAAATGACGCAGGGGTTTATTCCGGCTGCACCGTGCCCATGGAATATGACCCTATCCTGTCAAAGCTGGTTGTCCATGCAGAAACCCGGGACCAGGCCATTGCCAAGATGATCAAGGCCTTAACCGCCTATCAAATCCTGGGGATCAGAACCCCCATTGATTTTCTCGCGGATGTCCTGGCATCGGTTCCCTTTGGAAAAGGGGATGTGTTTACCAATTTCATTGAGACCCATTTTTCCAACTGGAAGCCGGCCCAAAAAAATCTGGACCTGGCCTGTCTTGCCTTTATCGTAGATGAACTCAGCCAGAAGGGAAAAAACACACCTGCCAGGGATGAAAACAGACCAGACCTTGGTTTGTTTCAGACACTGGGCAATTGGAAGTTATAACCTTCTGACTTGCCAATACAAGGAAATATGCATGGAATATAAATTACAGACAAAAGACAAGACCATTGCCGTGGATCTGGCACTCGATCCGGAAAACCGCATGACCGCAACCCTTGAGAAAATCGGCCATGACCCGATCAAGTATGACCCGATCCTTTATGGACGGGTATCTGACCACCAGGTGCAATTGGTGGTCAACGGACAACAGATCAATGCCTGGATCGAAAACCAGCCAGACGGGAAAACAATCCTCCTGAACGGGGAACACTTCTTCATCCAGGACACGGACAAGCTGGCCCAGACCCAACCCCGGAAAAAAGGACCGGGCCAAGGGACCCAGGAGGTCACCCCGCCCATGCCGGCAGTGGTGATTCATGTTCCCGTCCAACCCGGGGATGTGGTGAACAAAGGGGAGGTGGTGGTGGTGGTCTCTGCCATGAAAATGGAAACATCCCTAACTGCACCCCACGGGGGAACCATCACCCGGGTGGGGGTGGCAGAAGGGGACAAGGTCATGCCCGGAGACATCCTTGTTGATATTGAAAAAACAGATACCAGTGAAACCTGACAGGAGAAATGCTCATGGACCTATTATATGAGGTAAAAAACCAGATTGCCTGGGTGACCCTTAACCGGGAAAAACAGAAAAATGCCATCAGCATGGAGGGAATCCGGCTCTTTTCAACCTATCTGGACCAGGCTGAAGATGACCGGAAGGTAAGGGCGGTATGCCTGACCGGAGCCGGGGACAGGGTTTTCTGTTCCGGGGCGGATCTGGGCTCTGCCATGGGGGAAGCCCCGGATAAAAAGGCGATGATGTTTGGACAATATGCCCGGCTTTTAACCCGGATATCCCAATTTCCCAAACCCACACTGGCCAAAATCAACGGCCATTGTCTGGCCGGCGGAACCGGGTTCATGCTGGCCTGCGACATCGTCATCGCAAGGGAAGATGCCCTTTTCGGCACCCCTGAAGTCAATGTGGGCCTTTTCCCCATGATGATCGGTGCCTTGATTTTCAGAAATGTCCTCAGGAAAAAGGCCATGGAAATGATCCTCCTGGGAGAACGGCTGACCGCTGCCCAGGCCCTTGAAATGGGTATGGTCACCCGGGTGGTTCCCCAGGAAGATTTTGAAGCAGCGACCCTTAAAATACTTGAATCCCTGGCGGCCAAAAGCCCTGTGGGCATCCGCATGGGCAAACAGGCTTTTTCCGCGGTTGAAGGTCTGCCCCTGGGACAGGCCATAGAAACCCTGGCCTTAGAACTTGGGCAGGTCGCTGCCACAAAGGATGCCCTTGAAGGGATCACCGCTTTTCTTGAAAAAAGAGCCCCTATTTTTATTGGAGAATAGAAAAGACCATGAAAGAAAACTCCAAGGATACACTCATCATCGCCAATTGCAGCGGATTCCTGGGCGACCGGCTCTCTGCGGCAAAGGAAATGGTCACAGGCGGAACCATCCACGTACTCACCGGAGATTACCTGGCAGAGCTGACCATGGCCCTTTTGTTCAGAATGAAATTGAAATCCCCGGAAAAAGGATATGCAACGCCCTTCCTCAAACAGATGGAAGCGGTCATGGGCGAGTGCCTGGACTCAGGTATCAAGATTGTGGCCAATGCCGGCGGCCTCAATCCCAGGGGAATGGCCGCCGAACTGGAGCGAATCGGCCATTCCCTGGGCCTGCACCCGGTAGTCGCCGCCATCACGGGAGATGACCTCCTGGCGGATCTGCCCATGCTCCAGGCAAAGGGAGAAGCCTTCACCCACCTGGACACGGGCATGGATCTAAAGGATGCCCCGGGCAGTCCCATCACGGCCAATGCCTATCTGGGGGGATGGGGAATTACCCGGGCCCTGAACCAAGGCGCCGACATTGTGGTGGGCGGGCGCATTGCCGATGCCGCGCTGGTATCCGGGCCCTGTGCCTGGAAATTCAAGTGGAAGGAAACCGACTGGGACAAACTTGCCGGTGCCTATGCTGCCGGACATATTATTGAGTGCGGTACCCAGGCCACCGGGGGCAACTATTCGTTCATGGATGAAATACCCTCCTATAAAAACATGGGATTTCCCATTGCCGAGATGCACGAAGACGGCTCCTTTGTCATCACCAAGCATCCTGACACCGGCGGGCTGGTATCAAAGGGAACGGTCACGGCCCAGCTGATGTATGAAATCCGCACACCCGCATATCTCACCCCGGATGTCACGGCGCGGTTTGACACCCTTGAAATATCAGAACAGGGAAAGGACCGGGTGCTTATTTCCAATACAAAAGGGGACCCGCCCTCGGACACAACAAAGGTCTGTATCAACACCCTATGGGGCCATCGCAATACCATGACCGTGGTGCTCACGGGCCTGGATATTAAAAAAAAGGCAGCCATTGTTGAACAGACCCTGTTTGATCTGTTGGGGGGAAAAGAGCAGTTTGCCCAGGTTCAAACCCAGCTTGTCCGGTCGGACAAACAAAATCCAGATGATAATGACCTGGCCTTTGCCCACCTTCGCATATCGGTTATGGATCCGGATGCCGGCAAGGCAGGCAAATTATTTTCCGGCAAACTGGTGGAAATGGCCCTGTCCAGTATTCCCGGATTTACCCTGACAGCACCCCCCTCCCAGGGGTCTCCTGCCATTCGCCACTGGCCCTGCCTGGTCAAAAACAACTGCATCCGGCAGCAGGTCCATGTAAAAGACGAAACCTTTGAGATTGAACCACCCGGGATTCAAAATGCCACACCTGAATCCAAGGAGACTGTCCGACAAAATCAAACCAAAACACCTGCCTTTTACGGGGTTCCCACACAAAAAATTTCCTTTGGACGTCTCTTTGCCACCCGGTCCGGGGACAAGGGCGGCAATGCCAACCTGGGAGTCTGGGCCAAAGACAGTCTATCATTTTCATTTTTATCCGAATTCTTAACCATTGACCGATTAAAAACGCTTTTGCCCGACCTGGGTGCCTTTGAAATTGAGAGATACGAACTGCCCAACCTTCTGGCGTTGAACTTTTATGTCAAAGGACTTTTGGGACACGGGGTGGCAGCTTCCATGAGAAGCGATCCCCAGGCCAAAACACTGGGGGAGTATCTGAGGGCCAAAACCATAGATGCCCCCTTGTCCCTTGTTCAGGATGAGAACAAATAGATCGGTTGACCACCTAAAATAAATAAGGAAAAATTTAAAATGGGAAGCGAAATATATTTTAACAAAGAGCATGAACTGGTTCGCAAGGCTGTCAGAGATTTTGTCAACAAGGAGATCAATCCCCATGTGGACGAGTGGGAAGAAGCGGGCGCAACTCCCCTCCATGACTTGTTCAAACGAATGGGGGACTTGGGGTTTCTCGGCATCCGGTATGATGAAAAATACGGAGGAGAGGGTCTGGATTATTGGTATGAGACCATTGTGCTGGAAGAGTGCGCCCGGATCAAATGCGGGGGCGTCCCCATGGCCATCTCGGTCCAGTCGAACATGGCAACGCCTGCCATTGACGAATTCGGGTCCGACTATTTGAAACAAACCTATTTAAAACCGGCCCTGAAAGGGGAGATGGTGGCTGCCATTGCCGTGACCGAGCCCGATGCCGGATCCGATGTGGCTGCCTTGAAAACAACGGCCGTAAAACAGGGGAACCATTATCTGCTCAACGGATCCAAAACCTATATCACCAACGGACTCCAGGCCGATTTTCTCACCCTCCTGGCAAGGACAAGCGACGAACCGGGCTACCACAGTTTCAGCCTTTTTGTGGTCCCCACAAACCTGCCCGGCTTCAAGGTCTCCAAAAAACTGGACAAGCTGGGGATGCGAAGTTCCGACACGGCAGAGCTGTATTTTGACAACATGGAGATACCGGCCGAAAACCTCATCGGTATCGAAGGGGAAGGTTTTATCCAGCAAATGCAGCAATTCCAGCACGAACGCTTCAGTGTCATGCCCCTCACCTATGTCAGCGTGAAGGAGATGATTTTTGAAACCATTGACTATTTAAAGGGCAGGATTGTCTTTGGCAAACCCCTGATCAAAAAACAGGTTCTGCGCCACCGCCTGGCGCACTGGCTGGCCCAGGCCGAGAGCCTCCAGCAGTTGACCTACCATATCGTGCGCATGAAAATGGCCGGTCAGGATGTCACAAGGGAAATCTCCATGGGAAAATTATTGGGAGGAGATTTGCTGAATGAAGCCTCCTCGGGCTGCCTTCAGATGTACGGGGGCATGGGGTTCATGAACGAGATGAGAATCTCCCGCATGTTCAGGGATTCGCGCCTGATATCCATCGGCGGCGGCGCCAGTGAAATCATGAGCGAAATCATCACCAAAACCTATGGATTTTAATTTTTGCACCCCAATGAGGAGATACCATGCTTTTTGAATTTGATGGAAAGAGGCCTGTCATCGGCAGGGACAGTTATGTGAGTGAAACCGCCCAGGTCATAGGGGATGTGGTGATTGGCGACAATTGTTATGTGGGACACGGGGCCATTCTCAGGGGAGATTACGGCCGCATTGAAATCGGAAACGGCACGGCCGTGGAAGAAGCCGTGGTGATCCATTCCCCGCCCACAGGCCTGTATCGCATCGGTAAAAGCGTAACCCTGGGGCACGGGGCCATTCTCCACGGCAGCCTGATCGGTGATTTTTCGGTCATCGGCATGGGGGCCATCCTGAGCATTTTTTCCGAGACAGGGGAATGGACCATTGTGGGAGAAGGGTCCCTGGTCCGGGCCAACCAGAAAATAC
>JAHIVS010000421.1 GCA_018816605.1 Pseudomonadota bacterium | reverse complement strand
TCCACATGAACCTTGAACCCCTGATCGATTTTGGCATGCGCCTATTTAAAATTTTCCGGGTGTCCAGTTCCGGATCAGGTTGATGAAGGTCCTGACTGCCATGCCGGAGGGGCCCTTGGGTATATAGGCTTTTTCCGTGAAATCCCAGGCAGTTCCGGCAATATCCAGGTGGGCCCAGGGGGTATTGCCCACGAAATTGGACAGATAGGCCGCTGCCGTGATGGTACCGGCAGGCTTTCCCCCTACATTCTTGATGTCTGCCACCTTAGACTCGATCTGTTTTTCATACTCCTTGTTCAACGGCAGACGCCACAGGGGTTCACCCGCCAGTTTACCGGCAGATTCCAGCCGTTGGGCAAGTTGGTCATTGTTGGAAATCATTCCGGTAAAATGGTGGCCCAGCCCGATGATCACAGCCCCGGTCAGGGTGGCCACATCCACGACACAGTCAGGCTTGAAGGTCTCGATTCCAAAGGCCAGGGCATCGGCCAGAATCAGCCGGCCCTCGGCATCCGTATTGACGATTTCTGCGGTTTTCCCGTTAAAGTGGCGAATGATATCCCCTGGCCGCACGGCAGAACCGCTGGGCATGTTGTCAGTGGCCGGCACAATGGCCACCACCCCCAGGTCCGGCCGCTCCTCTCCCACGGCCTGCATGGTGCAAAGGACGGCAGCCCCCCCGCACATGTCATACTTCATATCTTCCATGCCTGCCCCTGGTTTCAGGCTGATACCGCCGGAATCAAATGTAATGCCCTTGCCTACCAGCAGCAGGGTTTCTGATTTTTTTTCAGGCCTGTATTCCAGAATCACCAGCCGCGGAGGAATGGCAGACCCCTGGTTCACGGCCAGTATCCCGCCCATACCCAGTTTTTCCATCTCCTTTTTTTCAATGCACCGAAAGGTGAGCCCATGGGTTTTGGCAAGCGTTTCGGCAAAGCCTGCAAAATCCGCAGAAGTCCAGCAATTGCCCGGTTCATTGGCCATGTCCCTTGCCGTGCAGGCAGCCTGGGCTGAAACGCTTCCTTTTTTTACCCCCTGACGGACCTGTTTGACAAAGGTCTTGCAGGCAAATTTGAGTGCATTCAGCCCAGCATAATCCTCCTTTTTTTGAGTGGCCTGCTTGTATTTGACAAACCGGTAATCCCCCAGCAGTACCCCTTCAGTGATGGCCTGGGCCATCTGCTCCGGATCAAGGCTTAAAAAGTCGGGCAGGCAGACCACCATCTGTCTGGATTTTGTTTTTTCACAGGCCTTTGCCAGATGGCCCCCGGCCTCCCGCAGGGTGTCCAGGACCGTTTCCATCTCTTTGTCCGGCTCCATGATTCCCAGTCCCAGAATCAGTACCCGCCGAGCTGCAGGGTTTTTGCCCGTCGACCGGTCAGGCGGGTAATAAAACAGCTGCTCCCCTTCCTTGGCCGTAAAATCCCCCAAGTCAAAGGCTTTTTTCACGGAGGCGGCAACAGCATTATCACAAAGGGGTTCCTTCTCTTTTACCTCGACTGCCAGAAAGGCCAGAAGGTCTGTCTCAACAAGATCAACAGGTTTATCAGTCACGGTCACTCGGGTTGTTTTCATAGAATCACCTCCATATTTGAACTAAACGGGTTATGGGTTAATGTCTGATCCAATATAAATACGTCAGCGGGTATCCTTTGACGAGCGCAGGGCTTCGGGATCATCTGCCCGCACCAGGTTAAAATCCGCCAAGATGGCGTACAGACAGGGAACCACCAGCAGCACCAGTATGGTGGACATCAACAGCCCGAACACAATGGAGCAGGCAAGGGGAATCAGGATCTGGGCTTGCATTGATCTTTCCGAAAGAAGGGGCAAAAGTCCTGCAATGGTGGTTATCGAGGTCAGCATCACAGCCCTGAATCTTTCCCTTGATGCTATTTTCCCGGCCTCTTTTGCAGATTTGCCCTGGGCCGTATTGAGTTTGATAAAACTGACCAGGAGAATGGAATCGTTTACCACAATGCCGGCAAGGGAAACAAAGCCCAGGATGCTGGGCATGCACAGATCAAGCCCCATGATAATGTGTCCCCAGACAACCCCGATAAAGGCAAAGGGAATCGTAATCATGACCACCAACGGTTCCTGATAGGACCTGAATTGAAAGCTCAACAGACAGAATATACCAAAGATACCGATGGCAAACGCCTTTATCATACCGCCCATGGAGGCCTTCATCTCCTTTGCTTCACCCTCAAGGCCGATGGTGATATGGGGAAATTGTTTGTTGAGTTCCGGCAGAAACCGTTTCTTTGTATCCGCGATAATATCAGCCGCATTTGCCACCCGGGTGTCCACATCCCCGGTCACAGTGACCGTCCGATCGGCATCCACCCGCCTGATACCGGCATAACCCCGGCTATGGGTAATGGAAGCCACGGTGTTCAACGGAACACGATCTCCGGTGTTGTTTATGAGATAGAAATTTTCAAGATCCGCCATGCTGTTTTTGTCAGCGCCTGCCATCTGAAGATTGACCTCATAGGATTCATCCCTCACAATCATCTCACTGGCCGTGGTACCATAAAAAGCCGCTCTCAACTGTTTTGAAACCGTTCTGGCATCAAACCCCCTGATTTTTGCGCCTTGTTTGAGTGTCACCTGGATTTCAGGTTTGCCCGGTC
>JAHIVS010000420.1 GCA_018816605.1 Pseudomonadota bacterium | reverse complement strand
GACACCTGTTGACAGAAACTGCCCGGTCCTGTTTTCCCAGAGGCCGGCGGCCAAAGATGCCATTATCGAAAAAGGTCGAAAAGCCCTTGAAGAAGCCGATCTGATAATATATGCTATTTTTTTTACACCAGAAGATAGGAGTAAACACGAATGTTAAATGATACCCACAAAAGGCCCCGGCTTTTTGTCATCGGAACCGGCCCCGGAGACCTGTGCTATATGGCTCCCCGGGCCCTTGAACTGTTAAACCAGGCCGATTCCATTGCAGGATACACCACCTATATTGACCTTATACGACCGGTCATCAAAGATAAACAGATCATTTCCACCGGCATGACCCGGGAGGTGGAACGGGTTGAAAAAGCCATTTCCGAAGCCCTTTCCGGAAAAGCCTGCGCCCTGGTATCAGGAGGGGATTCCGGTATCTATGCCATGGCAGGCCTTGTGTTTGAGCTGTGCCAGAAAAAAGAGCTGAACCTGATACGGTACTCGGCCGAAACCTTGCCCCATACCCAAAAAAATACCCTGGAAATTGAAATCGTTCCCGGGATCCCCGCCCTTGCGGCCGGGGCATCCCTTGTGGGTGCGCCCCTGACCCATGATTTTGCCGTCATCAGTCTCAGTGATCTTTTGACCCCCTGGGAGACCATTGAAAAAAGACTTCACGCAGCGGCCATGGCAGATTTTGTCATTGCCATTTACAACCCGAAAAGCAAAAAAAGGGACTGGCAGCTGGCAAGGGCCCGGGAAATCATTGCTGAATACAGAGACTCCAAAACCCCGGTGGGAATTGTAACCTCGGCCATGAGAGAACAACAGCAGGTAACAATTGTCTGCCTGGGCGAGATGGACAAAGCCCAGGTCAACATGCAGACGGTTCTGTTCATTGGCAATAGTGCATCCACGGCATACCTTGATTTCATGTACACCCCCAGGGGATATTCAAAAAAATATGCCCTTTAAAAAAAGGAACACAGGCCCCATATCTTTTTTTATGGAATTGTTGGCCGGCATTCAATCAACAGCCACGGGAGGCAGGACTTCATGGAAGGATATATCCAAATCTACACAGGCAATGGTAAAGGCAAAACCACCTCTGCCCTGGGACTTGCCATACGGGCTGTCGGTGCCGGGAAGAAAGTGTTTATCGGACAATTTTTAAAATCAGGCAAATACTCTGAAATGAAAGCGCTTGCGCGGTTTCCAGACCAGATAACCGTGGAGCACTTTGGTCTGGGAAAATTTGTAAAAGGCAAGCCCTCTGAAGAGGATAAAAAAGCCGGGATCAGCGGCTATAAAAAAATTTTCCAGGTCCTCACCCAGGGCGCCCATGACCTGGTCATTATGGACGAGGGCAATATGGCCCTTAAATACGGCATTATCACAGAACGATCCCTTCTGGACCTTTTTAACGCAAAACCCGCCCATGTGGAGCTTGTTGTCACCGGGCGGGGGGCAACCCCGGCCATTGTGGAACGCGCCGATCTGGTGATGGAGATGAAGGAAATAAAACATTATTACCAGCAAGGGATCAAGGCGAGGATCGGAATCGAAAAATGAAACAGAAAAAAGCTCTGGCCGTCTTTGGTACCGGCTCTGACGTGGGGAAAAGTATTGTTGCCGCAGCCCTCTGTAGATCACTGGCCGATAGAAACTTTGATGTTGCGCCCTTTAAAGCCCAGAACATGTCCAACAACTCGGGCATCACCCCCGAAGGCCTGGAAATGGGGCGGGCCCAGATTGTCCAGGCAGAGGCTGCCAGAATTCCTCCCCATGTGGACATGAACCCGGTGCTGCTAAAACCCACAGGAGACCTGGGCTCCCAGGTGGTTTTAAATGGATTGGCCTTTGAGAACAGCACGGCATCCGCATATCACCATAAAAAAGCCCAGTATTTTACAGCCGCCTGCCAGGCCTATGACAGGCTTCAAAGCCGCCATGGCCTCATCGTTCTGGAAGGCGCCGGCTCCTGCGCGGAAGTCAACCTCATGCCCTCGGACATTGTCAATTTCCCCATGGCAGAATATGCCAAGGCCGAGGTCGTTCTGGTTGCAGACATCCACAGGGGCGGTGTTTTCGGTCAGATTGTCGGCACCCTGGAATGCCTTCCCCCCAAATATAAGGACAGGATCAAAGGCTTTATCATCAACCGGTTCAGGGGAGATATCTCCCTGTTCAAAGAGGGGGTTTCCTGGATCGAAGCCAAAACGGGCAAAAAGGTTTTCGGGGTTCTGCCGTGGTATTCCCATTTTAGGATTGATGCCGAAGATTCGGTTGAGATTGAATCCTGCCGCCCACTTTCGTCCCTGAACACCGGGGAACCCGCCATTGCCGTAATCCGGCTTTCCCACATTTCCAATTTTACGGATTTCCATGCCCTGGGGTCTGTCAAGGGACTTCAGGTTGTCTTTGTTGACACCCCCATGGACCTGTCACGGTTTTCTGCCGTCATCATTCCGGGATCAAAAAACACCAGGGACGATATCCAGTGGCTCAGGGCAAAGGGATGGGACAAAAAAATTAAGGAATATGCCGCGTCAAAAGGGCATATCCTGGGGATCTGCGGCGGTTACCAGATTCTTGGAAAAAGTGTTGACGACCCGGAAGGGCATGAGGGGGAACCCGGCAGGACTTCCGGGCTGAACCTTCTTCCGGTACGGACCCTGTTAAAGGCTCCCAAAACCACCACCCTCAGCTCTTTTTCCTGGTACAACACGCCTGGGAAGGGCTATGAAATCCACATGGGATACACCCAAAACGACGGCGGATATCCTTTGTTCAAGGTCCACAAAAGAAACCAGGAAGCGTGCAATGATTTTGACGGATGCGTGTCAGAGGATCACAGGATCGCCGGCACCTATATGCACGGCATGTTCGATTCTCCCGGCATCACAAAAAAATGGCTGGAGTCCATCGGGCTCGGCAATAAACTCTCAATGGAAAAAAATTTTGTTTCTGAAAAAGAAACCGCTTATACCCAGCTCAAAAAACATTTTGAACACCATATAGACCTGGCTGCCATCATGGAAGCTTTTGACCTCTCCTGACGGCCGATACCAGAAGAGGAAGGAGGCGTTTTTGAAACCCTTCAATTCAAAGCCCCATGTGCTTGCCCATATGAAAATCCATGTGAGCTGCCTGGACCTTGAACAAAAGATTGACCCTTCGGGCCGGAAGCCTGAAGTGCTGGAAACAGCCGAAAAAATTCTGCAAAGCGTTAAAAACATATGGGAACCCGCAGCCGCATACGACTGGTTTGACTTTCAGCTGACACAAACCGATACCTGCGGAGATCTCATTCAGGCCCCTGACAAACGGGTGACCTTTGACTTTGGAGATTCCATAAAATTTTTAACCCATGCCCGCCATTGCCTTGTCTCGGTTTACACGGCAGGCCCGGCCCTTGAATACAAATCCCAAAAAGCCTCCCAAAGGGGTGATCTGCTCACATCGTATCTGCTGGATCTGATCGGGTTAATTGTCCTTGAAAAGGTGGGGAATCA
Source organism: Pseudomonadota bacterium (assembly GCA_018816605.1). Next base: position 3,319 of record JAHIVS010000420.1, on the reverse strand, counting down.
CATAAAACATTTGGCCCAGAAGCAAGCCCTGGCAATAAAAATGGGCCTGAGTCCTTTTTTGAGTCCAGGGTCGGTCTGTGGGTGGAAGCTCGAAGAGCAGATAAAGCTGTGCTCACTCTTACCCCTGGAAAAAATAAGGGTAAAAATTCAAAAAAATGCTGTTCTCTTCCCGTTTAAAACAATTTCCTGTCTGATCGGCTTGGGTCCGGGATATGAGACAGCCGGGATGGGCAGCTTCTGTAAGGTTTGTGCCAAAAATACCGAATGCAAACTGCAATCCACTTCAGCCCTGGACAAAGTTGACAAAAATAAGCTGTTCTAGTATTTGAATCGTATCTCTGGCAAAAGAGCAATGGACGCATGGATACGCCGACTTTAAGGCCTATCATAATAAATCCTCCAACTGACACACAAAGGAAGCCCTTGGATATATGATTGCGAATAAACCTGCCAAATCCACCAACATTCTGATTCTGGGACTGGGGGGTGTGGGGTACTACCTGGCCAAACGCCTTGTCCATGAAGGGTATGCGATTACGGCCATTGAGCCGGATGGGACATTGCTCCGCCATGCGGACGGCAATATAGATGCCCGCCTGATCCAGGGGAATGCCATGAGCATCGAATGCTGGCGTGAAGTGGGGGCTGAAAAAATGGATTATATGATTGCCGTCACCAACAATGATGCCGTAAATATGATGAGCTGCCAGATTGCCCACCGTTTTGGCATCCCCCGCAAAATAGCCCGGGTGAGATCCACCGAGTTTGGAAGCAGCGATTCCCTCATGACGGCAAAAGATCTTAAGATTGATTTGATCATCCACCCGGAAGAGCTGGCTGCCCAGGAAATTTTCAGACTGATCAAACTGAGGGCAGGAAACGATATCATTGACGTTGCCAAAGGCCAGATACAGGCCATGGCCACCCGCATCCAGGAAAAATCGCCCCTTGCCCACAAAAAACTCAAAGACATCTCCCGGGAATACAATGATTTTCCCTTTCGGGTGGTTGCCATGACCCGGGGAATAACCACCATCATTCCCAGCGGGGAAGATGAACTTCTGCCCCAGGATCAGGCCTTTTTCATGGCCGGCAGTCAAAATCTGAACCGGCTCATGGCCCTTACGGGTGTTGAACAACAGGCCCAGCACCATGTGATGATCATCGGGGGCGGACTGGTGGGACGGCGTCTGGCCGAGCTATTGGGAAAAACAGTTGCGGTAAGACTCATAGAAAAGGATGAAACCGCCGCCAAGGAGCTCTCCTTTGCACTGAAAAATGCAGAGATTCTTCAGGGAGACGGTTCGGACTCCGATGCCCTGGTGTCTGCAGGGCTCCTGGAAATGGATACCTTTATTGCCGCCACCGGAGAAAATGAAACCAATATCATGAGCTGTGTGCTGGCCAAGCATTTGATGACCCAGCACAATTCCACCAAAAACAATTCGTCCGCCATCAAGCAGACAAAATGTATTGCCATGGTGACCAAGGAAGATTATGTGGTTCTGGCGGCAACAATGGGATCGGACATCGCCATGAACAAAAAAATTCTGGCCAGCAACAAGATTCTCAAATTCATTCGCAGGGGAGAGCTTATTTCCGTGGCCCATCTCCATGGCTTTGATGCGGAAATGGTTGAAATTGTTGCGGCCCAGAACTCGCCCATTACCCGCAAGCCCCTTTCCAAACTCAGTTCCTATTACACCAATAAAATAATGATCGGGGGCATCCACAAAGACGGCGACTGGCAGGTTGCCGTGGGAAACACCCATATTCAGGCCGATGAGCGGGTGATTGTCATCTGCATGTCCCAGCACCTGAAGGATGTCCAGAAATTATTTTTGGCCTAGTGGGGTCAGGCTTGGGTTATTGGGTTTGCTTCAGAAACCCAATAACCCAAGCCTGACCCCAGACTACCACAAGCCTGACCCCACTATTTCTTCCAGAAAGACGGATAAAAAATAACCAGGGCTGAAAACATTTCCAGCCTTCCCACCAGCATGTTCCAGGATAAGAACCATTTGCCGGCATCGGAAATGAAGGCAAAGTTTCGGGACGGACCCACCTGGCCAAATCCAGGACCGATGTTCATCAGGGCTGCGATCACCGAACTCATGGCAGTGGCAATATCCATTGGATCCACAAGGGTCATCACACATCCGCCGCCCAAGATCAGAAAAATATTTACGATAAAATAAAAAACCGCCAGATGGATAATCTGGGAATCCACGGGCCGCTGGTTCAAATGGACCGAAACCACAGCCATTGGTCGGAAAAAAATCTGTTTGATGATGGCAACCCCGAATTTAATAATCAGGACATAGTGAACAATTTTAATCCCGCTGGTGGTGGATCCGGCACAGGCGCCGATGAAACAGACCACATAGAGAAACATCTGGGCTGACTGGGGCCAGAGTTCATAATCGGCCGTGGTAAACCCTGTGGTGGTGAGAATGGAAGTGACCTGGAAAGTGGCATACCGGATGGAATCAATGAAATTATAGGTATTTTCTTTCCACAATATCCATGACACGACTGCGCAGAAAAAGAGCAGGGCCATCAGATACCAGCGCAATTCCGTATTGTTCCGGATCACCCGCCAGTTTCCCTGCATCATGTGATAAAAAATCATAAAGGTCATACCCCCCAGAAACATGAACACAATGATCACCCAGTCAAAATAGGCATTGTCATAGTGCCCGATGCTGGCGTTATAGGGCGAATAGCCGGAGGTTGATACGGTTCCGAAAGAATGACACAGGGAATCGAAAATGGACATGCCGCCCAGGCACAGCAAAAGGGTTTCTAAAATGTTCAGACCGATATAGATTCCCCAGAGCCAGACCATGGTATCCCGGTTCCTGGGGATAAATTTTTCCCGGGTGATAACCTGGCCCGGACTGGATTCCGCCCTGAAGATACGCACCCCCCCCATTCCATGGGGCAAAAAAATGATGGTCAGGGTTAAGAAGCCCATTCCCCCCAGCAAATGGGTTTGACTGCGCCAGAACAGCAACCCGTGGGGAAGGATTTCAATATCCGTCAGTATGGTGGAGCCCGTAGTGGTATAGCCGGACATCATCTCAAAAAAGGCATCGGTGAACGAAGGAATGGATCCATGGATCATAAACGGCAGGCAGGAAACAGCTGAAATCAGAATCCAGCCGAAGAATGCAATGAAAAAGCCGTCCTTTATGCTCAATTCATTGCACCGGCGGAAAAACCGCCACAAAGGATACCCCACACCAATGGTCACAAGCCCGGTGACGGCAATGGGATACAGATCATTTTCCCCGTAATAAAGGGAACAGATCAAAGG
>JAHIVS010000419.1 GCA_018816605.1 Pseudomonadota bacterium | reverse complement strand
GAAAATCTTCTGGAGGCGGAGTTGTTCGGGTATGAAAGGGGGGCTTTTACAGGGGCCAGGGAAACCGGCAAGGCAGGTCTCTTTGAACTGGCGGCAGGGGGCACGCTCTTCCTGGACGAGATCGGTGAATTGTCCCTGGGGGTCCAGGCAAAATTATTAAAATATCTGGATGACCATGAAATCATGCCCCTTGGCGGCACCACTGTCAAGAAAATCGACTGCGCCATCCTTGCCGCCACCAATCGCAACCTGGCCCGGAGAATCGAGGAGAAAAAATTTCGCCTGGATCTTTTGCACCGGCTCAATACCTTTGCCTTGTCCATCCCGCCCTTGCGAAACCGACCTGAAGATATTCTGGAGCTGGTGGCCATCTGCCTGAAACAGAACAATAAAAAATACAACCGCCGGACCTATATCGGGTTTAAAGCCTATGAAGCCCTTAAGTCCTACGATTTTCCCGGAAATGTGCGGGAACTGATCAATATCATTAAGCAGGCCGTGGTGCTGTGCGACCGCAGATTCCTGGACGACTATATTATCCGGGCCACCCTGCCGGCCAAGGCCAGGGTGCCCTCCCCTCCAGTCCCTTTGGCCGATAATGACTTCAATCTTACCCAGAAACTTTTGTCTGTGGAATATGATATGCTTGTGCAGGCGGTCATCCGGTGCAGAACCACCCGGGAAGCGGCTGTTTTCCTGGGCATCAGCCAGGCGACCGTGGTTCGGAAATTGAAGAAGCATGGGATGGCCATGGACAAAACAGATTGATTCATATTTAAATCAAAATTGATAGTTATGCCGTCAAATAAGAAGGTCCTGTTGTTTGATTTCTGATTCTTTAATGAATCATAAAAAATAGTGTTATTTCAGATGGTTGTCCCAACCCGCCTGATTCTAAAACGAATCAAACCAGGTCCGTTCCTTGTGAAAATCGTGTCAGATGTATAATTTTTTCTTTATTTTCAGCAAGATACAAAAAACTCCTTAGGAGTGGTATGTTTTTTGTAAGATAGAAATATTTAAGAACAGGTGAAACACAAGATGGCAACGATTTAAAAAAACAGCCACAGATGAATGGGACCGGATATATGAAAGAAAAAAACTGGAAACCTTTGCTGCTCCTATCGCCTTCCTTAACAGCCGTTTTTTTGCTTCTGGTCGTTCCGGTCTGTTTTGTCGTTGTTTACAGCTTCTGGCTTCGGGCCCCCAGCGGTCAGGATATACCGGCCTTTCAATTTGGGAATTATGCCAAATTTTTTGCAGATTTCTTTTATCCGTCCATTTTGTTGAATACCTTGCGGGTGGCCCTTGAAACGGTTATTTTATGCTTGTTTCTGGGATATATTCCCGCCTTTTTTTTCTATAAAACCCAGTCCCGGCTCAAGCCGTATCTGATGCTGCTGGTCATGTTGCCTTTCTGGATCAGTTTTATTATCCGGACCTTAAGCTGGATTAATATTCTGGGAGATTCCGGGCTGATCAACCATCTGCTCATGAAGGCCGGGCTTATTTCAACGCCCTTGTCCCTGCTGTATAATGAAGGGGCGGTGATCATGGGGTTATTGCAATACCTGCTGCCCTTCATGATTTTAAACATCTATGTGAGCCTGGACGGAATTGACAAGAGCCTCACGGAAGCGGCCCAAAGCCTGGGGTGCACCGAATGGCAGGCGTTTAGGGAAGTGACCCTGCCCTTGAGTATGCCCGGCGTCAGTGCCGGTTGCCTTTTGGTGTTTGTTCTGACCTGCGGCACCTATCTGCCCCCCATGATCCTCGGGGGGCCGGGCAACGAAATGATCGCCAATCTGATTTTCAAGCGGGTGATCGGCACCCTGGACTGGCCCTTCGGGTCTGCCATCAGCGTTATTCTGATGCTGCTGCTGGGGCTTATTGTCTATACCTACAACCGGTATATGGGCATCAACCAGATATTTAAATCCCTGAGCAACGGGTAGGGTATACAAGGATTTTTTATGAAACGACTGATTTCCGGATGGACGTTGATTAAACTGTATACATTGCTGGTGTATGTCTGGATGTTCACCCCCATTGTGGCGGTGGTGATTCTGGCCTTTAATCCCCAGCAGTTTGGATCTTTCCCCATGGAGGGATTTTCCTTTAAATGGTTTGTGAAACTGTCCCAGAACAGCACGATTCTGGATGCATTTAAAAACTCCATGGTTCTGGGCACATTAACGGCCATATTTTCAACCGCTGTGGGGGTGCCGGCGGCCATGGCCTTTATCCGGTATGAATTCAGGGGCAAGGAATTGATCAATACCCTGCTCATCGCTCCCATCATGATTCCGGAGGTGGTGCTGGGTGTGGCCCTGCTCCTGTTTATCCGGTGGCTCCAGCAGCCCAAAAGTTTTGTTATGCTGCTCATAGGCCATGTGGTCCTAACCCTGCCCTATGTGCTTTTGATCGTCCAGGCCCGGCTTGTGGGGATCAAGCGGGAATATGAAGAGGCTGCGCTTTCCCTTGGTGCAAGCCCCTTCCAGACCTTTCGGGAAATCACCTTCCCTCTGCTGGCCCCGGCCATCTTTGCCGGCATGCTCTTCTCGTTTACGATTTCCTTTGATGATGTCACTGCCACCCTTTTCTGGGCAACGGCCCAGAACCAGACCGTGCCCGTTAAAATATTCGGGATGCTGAGAAATTCCATCAGCCCGGAAATCAATGCACTGGGGGCTGTCATGATTGTCCTTACCGTGTCAACCCCACTGCTGGCCGGATATCTGACCCGGCGGTTTGCCAGGGGAACCGGAAAATAACGCGTGTCGGTGCAGGGAATCTTGTGCCGGCATTATAATTTTTG
>JAHIVS010000418.1 GCA_018816605.1 Pseudomonadota bacterium | reverse complement strand
GCTCTCTCTGACCGGGGAGCGAAAAAAAAAACAATGGGAATCCGTTGACAGGGCAGTGGATTCCATCCAGGAAAAATTCGGATCTGATATGGTAAAAAAAGCCTCCCTCAACGTTCAGGAGAAAAAAAACATGTCTGAAACAATTGGTATCAAAGTAAACATCAGCGGCCGGGTCCAGGGCGTTTTTTTCAGGGCCCAAACCCAAAAAGCCGCCAGACAGCTCAAGCTTTCCGGGTACGTTAAAAACCTTTCAAACGGGTCTGTGGAGGCTGTGTTCCAGGGAGGCCAACGGGCGGTAAGCCAGATGGTAGAATGGTGCCGCAAAGGATCTCCAGGATCCCGGGTGGACAGGGTGCTGACCGAATCAGCACCCCCAATGCCCGATTGCGACAGCTTTGAGATCCGGTATTAAGGGCAGCCGTTTTTCTTCAGACAGGCCTTGAGCTCTGCCGAGTGTATATCGGCTGCAATGTGAACGGAACTTTTGCCGGTAATGGGATCCCAGGCAGCCGGGTTGGCTGTACAGAAAAACTGGACTTCCAGACCGAACCTTGTGAGCGCCTCTTTTATGGGCATATCTTTTATTTTTTCAGCAGCCAGCCAGGTGGCGCCGCAGGGTGCCCCTTTCTGAACCTTTATTTCCCGAATTATCTCTTTATCAAGAACAAGGTCGATTTTAGGCGCCCCGAACAATTGGCCGTAATCTTTCAGCCCTTCCTGTGCCCTGAGGGCGCAACAGGTTCTCGGGCAGATGGCCTTGCCACAGGAAATTTTTTTTCCCGAGGAAATCATGGGAATCTTCAGTTTTTCACACAGCAGGCTCAGGTCATCGGACAGATCCTGGTGCTTTAAATAGTCCAAGACCAGATCCGCCTCCAGGGTCTCGGGCAGATAGGCCGATGTATCTTCTATCAAAGGGGGAAGCGGTCCGTTAATATCAATAATCTGAAGAATAAACCGCTTATCCCCGAATCGGTTGATTCCTCCAATTTTGCTCTTTCCGGAACCATTCTGCTGAAAGACGACTATTTTTTGCATGGTTTAAAATCCCAGGTCCTGGTTCACAAGAATAATTTTAATACGGCCCTTGATAAAGCTTTTTTCCGTAATGGTCCAATAATTACAAATCCGGTCCGGACTTGCACAATCATGGCAGACGCCTGTTTTTGCGCAAGGGGTTTTTTTGTCCAGGTTCATGGTATTGACAGGGGCTGCATAATTTTTAATCCTGAACATGGCATCTTCCAGATCTCCGCAAATCTTATTTCGGCCGACGATCAATAGGACATTTTTAGGCCCCCACATGATGGCGGCCACACGATTGCCGATCATGTCCAGGTTGACCAGGTGCCCGGCTTCTGTAATGGCATTTGTCCCTGTGACAAACAAATCCACCAGCAGCGACTTGCGCCTGAGTTCAAGCATCTCTTCCATGGAAAGGGTCTTGTCAAAGGTGTTCAGAATTTCAAGATCTTTTCTATCATTGAGTTCATGGAAAAGCCCCGAACCGATAAAGGACATGGAACCTCCCCAGGAAATGCTTTTGATATTCAGGTCAGGAATAATCCGCTCCAGGGCGATCTGCCTGGCGGACTGGGCGGTATCTGCGATAAAGACCTCAAAATTATTATTTTCCAGGTTGTCCTTTAGGGATTCAAGTTTCAGCTTCCAATAGTTGTCAATGGGGTTTTTCATATGGCTTTCCTTAATCTTGGATATTGGTTATTCATACTGTCGGGAGTATACCTGCAAAAGCTTTAGCCTTGCAATAATTATTTAACTCAACTTTGCGGGGCTGGCAGATTTTACATGGGGTTTTCTTGATTGCATTTTGTTCAGTCTGATACCATAATATTGACAACTTCCCTGCAGCTGACCACTTGGATAAACAATTCATGCCGCCGGATAGGGATCAATTTTGCCAAAATCAGACGATTCTTCAATGTCCCTTAGTCTTGAACTGCGGATCAAAATAAATAATGAACAAAAAAAACTTTTCTATTGACTTAAATTTGATATCTTAATATTGGATTAACTAAGATATAAATCAGATTCACTAAATAACTACGATTTTTTTCATCTCACTTGGAACGTTGCTTCCCCCTGCTCTGGTTAGAAAAAACAGCACCACAGACACAATGCCAACAAGACTTTGTAAGTCTGTAATATATATAAAATTTTTACCAAAATTTAATATAATAATCTTTTTTTTTAAGGGAAAGGGGGGTGGTGCCGCGTTTATTATCACATGGAAAACAATTAACAATTTAAACTGGTTAACACAATAAATCCAAAGGAGATGACCGATGAGTAAAAAAGAAGTTGTCGAGACCACAGAAGCCCAGATCGCTGTACACTGGAAAGAAGAAGACTACTATTATCCTTCATCAAAATTTATTGGCCAGGCCAACCTGACAGATCCGGATATTTTTGATCGGTTCAGTTTGGACAATTTCCCGGATTATTTTACAGAATACGCAGATCTGCTCACCTGGTACAAGTCCTGGGATGAGGTCTTGGATTCCAGTGACGCCCCCTGCTACAAATGGTTTAAGGGCGGCAAGCTCAATGCCAGCTACAATTGTATTGACCGCCATCTTAAAAACAATAAAAACAAAACCGCCATCCACTTTGTTCCGGAACTTGAACAAGAGAGAGTCGACCATATCACCTACCAGGAACTCTATGTCCGGGTCAATGAGTTTGCCTCCCTGCTAAGGAAGACGGCCGGGCTCAAACGGGGAGACCGGGTCACCATTCATATGCCCATGTCTGCCGAACTTCCCATTACCATGCTGGCCTGCGCACGCCTCGGGGTCATCCATTCCGTTGTTTTCGGGGGATTTTCCGCATCTGCCTGTGCCGACCGGATCGTGGATTCCAATTCACGGGTGCTGATCACCATGGATGCCTATTATCGAGCCGGAAAACTTCTCAACCACAAGGTCCATGCCGATGAGGCCGTAAAAATTTCCGCAGAGCAGGGACAGGTTGTGGACAAGGTCCTTGTCTGGCAGCGGTATCCGGGTAAATATTCCTCCGACACCCCCATGAAGGGCGGCCGGGATATTTTTGTCAATGAAGAGTTAAAAAATCATTATGGCGTCCGAATAGCCCCCGAACAAATGCTGTCCGAAGATCCGCTGTTTTTAATGTACACCAGCGGCACCACCGGAAAACCCAAGGGCTGCCAGCACGGCACAGGCGGCTATCTTGCCTATGTGACCGCCATGTCCAAATACATCCAGGACATCCATCCTGAAGATGTATACTGGTGTATGGCAGATATCGGCTGGATCACCGGCCATTCCTTCATTGTATACGGCCCCCTGGCGTTGTGTGCCTCTTCGGTCATTTACGAGGGCGTTCCCACCTATCCCGATGCAGGCAGATCCTGGCGTATTGCCCAGGACCTGGATGTCAATATTTTCCACACAGCCCCAACCGCCATCCGGGCCTTAAGAAAACTGGGACCTGAAGAACCGGCCAAATATAATTATCACTTCAAACACATGACCACGGTGGGAGAGCCCATCGAGCCGGAAGTGTGGAAATGGTATGAATCGGCCGTTGGAAAGGGTGAGGCCATCATCGTGGATACCTGGTGGCAGACGGAAACCGGCGGTTTCCTCTGCTCTACGGTACCGGGGATCAAACCCATGAAGCCGGGCAGTGCAGGCCCCGGGGTTCCGGGCATCCATCCGTTTATCCTGGATGCCGACGGCAAGGAGATCACCGAAGTGGGGATTGCCGGCAATATCTGCATCCAAAATCCCTGGCCCGGCATGTTCCAGACCATATGGGGGGATCGCGAACGCTTTGTGAAAACCTATTTTGCCGACATCTGCAGAAATCCCAAGAGCAAAGACTGGAGAGACTGGCCCTATCTGGCAGGCGATGCCGCCACCATGGCCGAGGACGGCTATTTCAGAATTCTAGGGCGCATTGATGACGTTATCAACGTGTCCGGCCACCGCCTCGGCACCAAGGAAATCGAGTCAGCCGCCCTTGTGGTGGAGGAAGTGGCCGAAGCGGCTGTTGTGCCCGTGGCCCATGAAATCAAGGGCAAGGAACCGGATCTGTATGTTGCCCTTAAAACAGGTATTGAGCCCACGGAAGCCCTGGCACGAAAGATATCCGATGCCATTTGTGACCAGATCGGTAAAATTGCCAAACCCAGAAAGGTATGGCTGGTACCGGATATGCCCAAAACCCGCTCGGGCAAGATCATGAGGCGCGTACTGGGGGCCATTTCCAACAGAGGGGATGTGGGCAATGTCATGACCCTGGCCAACCCGGAAATTGTGGAAGAAATCAGAATCATGGTTCAAGATAAATATTAGATGCTGCGCTAAGTTTAGGAGGAAATTCATGTCCAATCTGTATGTTGAAGCCTATGAAAAATCCATCCAGGACCCGGAAGGGTTCTGGGGACCCATTGCAGAGGAGTGTTTCTGGTATAAACGCTGGGACAAGGTGCTGGATGATTCCAATTTGCCCTTTTACCGCTGGTTTGCAGGCGCTCAGACCAATACCTGCTACAATGCGGTGGATCTCCATGTGGAAAGGGGCCTTGGGGACCAGACTGCCATTATCTATGACAGTCCGGTTACAGATACCATTAAGAAGTACACCTATAGCGACCTCAAAGAACAGGTCTCCCTGTTTGCAGGAGCCCTTGCCGCCAAAGGCGTGGTAAAGGGCGACCGTGTGCTGATCTACATGCCCATGATTCCGGAAGCCGCATTTGCCATGCTGGCATGCGCCAGGATCGGTGCAATTCATTCTGTTGTCTTCGGCGGATTTGCCCCCAATGAACTGGCCACACGGAT
>JAHIVS010000417.1 GCA_018816605.1 Pseudomonadota bacterium | reverse complement strand
TTCCATGGCCAGTTCCACAAAGGCATCCCGTGTTCCGGAAGTGGGAGGGGGTCCCAAAACCTCAATTTTGATATCAGGCAGGGTTGAATTCACCTCTTTCCATGTTTTGTAGGGGTTGGGAACCAGTTTACCAGCCACGCCACTACCCTGAGAATCGGTGGCCGGAACATCCTTGGCCAGGGCCAGAAACAGATCTTTCCGTGTCAAGTTAAACGAGGGAGCATTCTTGGAATTGGCAATGACGATTCCGTCATAACCGATTTTGACTTCAACAATCTCTTTCACCCCGTTTTCCATGGCTTTTTCAAGCTCTGATTTTTTGATACGACGGGAAGAATTGGTGATATCAGGGAATTGTACCCCCACCCCTGCACCAAACAATTTGTGACCGCCACCGGACCCGGTGGATTCGATTTTCGGGGTTTTAAAGGGATTGGATTTTCCAAACTGCTCGGCCACAACCGTTGCAAAGGGATAAACCGTTGATGATCCGACAATCGAGATATAATCCCTTGAAGAACTTGCAAACCCATTTCCAAGGCCCAATCCTGAAATCAAGCCAAAAACCAGGGCAAACACTGAAATACACATTTTTTTCATTTTAATACTCCTTAAACATTATAATTATAAAGTAACAAACCAAAACAAACCAAAATCAATACTTACCATCTTCTTTCAAATTTCTTTCTCAACACAACTGCCAATCCGTTCATGGCCACAAGGAAAACCAGAAGGACCATGATGGCGGCAGAGGTCTTTTCTAAAAACGCTCTTTCCGGGCTGTCTGCCCATAAAAAGATCTGCACTGGCAATACGGTTGCAGGGTCGGTGAACCCGCCCGGGATATCCACAATAAAAGCCACCATACCGATCATCAGCAAAGGTGCTGTCTCCCCCAGGGCCTGGGCCATACCGATAATGGTACCGGTGAGCATTCCGGGCATGGCCAGGGGCAATACATGGTGGGCCACCATCTGGGTTTTGGATGCCCCGATTCCGAGAGCCGCCTCCCGGATGGAGGGGGGGACTGATTTTAAGGATGCCCGGCTGGCAATGATAATGGTGGGCAGGGTCATCAGGGTCAATACCAGCCCGCCCACAAGGGGGGCAGATCTTGGCAGACCGAAAAAATTTAAGAACACAGCCAGTCCCAGCAGACCAAAAACAATCGAGGGAACAGCCGCCAGGTTATTGATGTTCACCTCAACCACATCGGTCCAGCGATTGGTGGGGGCAAATTCCTCCAGGTAGACTGCCGTGGCAATCCCGATGGGGAAGGACAGACACAAGGTCACCAGAAGGGTGTAAAGTGATCCGCAGGTAGCCCCCCATATCCCAGCCAGTTCAGGTTCCCGGGAATCTCCTCCGGTAAAAAATCGGGTGTTGAACTCTTGTTTAATCCGGGACTGACCGATGAGATGATCCACCCAGGCGATCTGGGTATCATTCATGCGCCGCTCAATTTCGGGTAAATCCCTGGAGATATGACCTTTCATGAGCATATCCACGTCATCATCCGCCGGCACCCAGATCCGGATGGTATTACCGATTTCATGGCGGTTCTTTTTCACAAATTTTTGTAAATCAAAGGCCGCCCCGGTACTGACAATCCCAAAAAGCTTGCGCATATCTGACCGGTCTTTTACCAGGGGGAAGGCTGTTTTCAGGGAACGCTTCACAAGCCCCATATAATCGGCAGCGCCCAGATCTTCCTTGTCAATTACCGAAGGGTCCAAAAAGACCTCCAGTTGGATAAAGGTCTGCTTGAATGCCGTATATCCGTTGGCAAAAATGCTGACAAAAAGGATGCCCAGAAAAGCCAGACTCAAAAGAATGGCAAAAAGCCCAATCCGCTTGAACCGCCTTTCAGATCGATACCGCCTGGCAAGCCCTTTGTTCACCACATCCATGGTTCGGGCCTGACGGCTTCCCCTTGCAATAACTGGGTCGACCGAAGACGGCTCGGCAGAGGACAGGTCAGAGGGCAGATGGACAGTAGTTGGATCCGTCGTTAAATTATTCATATTGCTCCCTGTATTTTCGCACCACCACCAGGGCAATCACATTGAGGACCAGGGTGACCAGGAAAAGCATCAACCCAAGCGCAAATGCGGCCAGGGTCTTGGGACTGTCAAACTCCTGGTCCCCGACCAAAAGGGTCACAATCTGGACGGTTACGGTGGTAACGGTTTTTAATGGATTCACGGTTAAATTGGCAGACAAACCAGCCGCCATGACCACAATCATGGTCTCTCCAATGGCCCGGGAGACCGCCAGAAGCACACTTCCCACAATACCGGGCAAGGCTGCCGGCAACACCACTTTGCAAATGGTTTCAGAATGGGTGGACCCGAGGGCCAGGGCTCCGTCCCTTAGAGACTGGGGAACGGCATTTATCACATCATCGGAAAGGGAAGAGACAAAGGGAATGATCATGATCCCCATGACAAGACCTGCGGCCAAAGCACTTTCCGACGAAACATCCATCCCGACTCCGCTACCTGCATTCCGGATCATGGGTGCCACCACCAGGGCCGCAAAAAATCCATAGACCACCGTGGGAATACCGGCCAGAATCTCCAGCAAGGGTTTTGCCACGGCCCGAAAGCGTTTGTCGGCATATTCACACAGATAGATGGCGGACATAAGTCCCACCGGCACGGACACGCACATGGCAATGGCCGATATCAGAAGGGTTCCCATGAAGACGGGAATCACACCAAAGGCGCCGGATGCCCCTACCTGGTCTGCCCGGATCGCCATCTGGGGGCTCCATTTAAGTCCCAGTAAAAACTCGTGCATGGGAATGATCTTAAAGAACCGGATGGCCTCGTAGAGAACCGACAAAACAATTCCGATGGTGGTAAAGATCGCCAGGGTGGAACAGGCAATCAAAATATACTTTATAAAGGTTTCCACATGGTTCCTGGCCCGAAGCGCTGGGCGGATACGCCGTTGAACCCAGAGAACCGACCCGATGCCGATAATTATTACGATCACGGCCAGGGCCGCATGGCTGATGGCCGTAAGGTTCCGATACTGATCCGCTGCGACCTGGATGGAAGGATGGATGGTACCACCGACAATATTTCCCTCCACCAGGTTTTTAATATCATTGACCAAAAGATTCAGCCGGTCAACGGGAAGATCCTGTATCTCCCTGGACAGGCCGGACACCACTATGTCAACGATGATGCTTGACTCAAAGGCCAGCCAGAAGCCATACACCATAAGCGCCGGGACAGCGCACCATAGGGCGGACAGGGCCCCATAATAGGTGGGTCTGGAATGAAGGCGGCTTGCCCCGCCGCTATTTTTCACAACGGACAAGGCACGCCTGCGGCCCAGGTAATACCCGGCAGTGGTTAGCATTAACAGCACCAGCAGCAGATTGGAAGGCGACATTCTTTACCTCAAAAAAGTTAAAAGATACCTTAAAGATTTACCCCCTCCCCGGATCTTGACTGGTCTTGCCCGATTTTAATCGGCCGTATCGTTTGGTAAGGGGGTCACTTCTGAAACTTAAGATACACTTCTTTTATTAGGGATGTTTTAACAACGTGTTAGGGTATGGTTAGGGATGCATTTGCCATGGCCGCAAGTTTTCCCCTTGTTTCCGATAACAGATCGGTAAGAGATGCTGCCATCCCTAAAGAATGGGCTTTTAGATTTTCAGACAATAGACTGGTCTGCTGGGCAGCCTGTTTAACGATGACCATCCGCTGGGACAGGTCCTGGATGTCCTGACCGGTCTGTGTTGCATTTTGGGTAATGCGCTGGGTTATATCCCCCTGCTCTTCCACGGCCAGGCCGATATGGGTGCCAGCCTCTGTAAGGGTTTTGATCTGGGTTTCGATTTTCTGGACGCTTTGGATCATCTGTTGGCTGGCCGTCTGGATGGCGGCAATTTTTTCACCAATTTCCTGGTTGGCCTCTTCCGTCTGCAGGGAAAGATCCCGCACCTCGTTGGCCACCACTTTAAATCCCCTGCCGGCCTCTCCTGCCCGGGTGGCCTCGATTCTGGCATTCAGGGCCAAAAGTCTTGTTTGACCGGCAATTTTCTGAACGATTTTGATAATATTCTCAATCTCCCGGGAGGCCTT
>JAHIVS010000696.1 GCA_018816605.1 Pseudomonadota bacterium | reverse complement strand
GAGCCTCTGTTTACAGAGAAAGGAGAGTTAAGCGATTTGACCCAGAAGACGTTTGAGATGCTCAAGGTTTATCAGCAGGAATTGTCCACCACCCAGGCCATATTTACCCAATTGGCAGAGAAAGAGCTGGTGGTTGATCAGGAGGGGTTTAAAGCCGTGGACCTTGAAAAGATTACCACTTTAGATGATGCTGCCATTGCAGGATTTGTTAAAAACGGTACCATGCCATTGATCTACTGCCATCTGCAGTCCCTGACCCACCTTCACCAGACAGCGTCCTGATTCATCGGCCTTTTTTGGCTGTCCGGACTCATTGATCCGGACAGCCAAAAAATCTGATTCTGATTATTCCAACAAATTACTCCCGCAGGGCCATATCCACATTTTTAAGCAAAGGCCCTAATAAATAACTGATTACGGTTCGTTCATCCGTCGTGATATAGCAGGATACCGGCATGCCGGGGGAGAGATAGGCATTTTTGGCAGCCAGGTCCTCCTTATCGATTTCCACATGGGCCTCATAAAAGGAGATCACCCCCTGGCCAGCCTGCTGGGTAAGCAGATCAGGGGAAACATAGGTGACCTTTCCCTTAACCGGGGGAGTGGCTTTTCTGTGAAACGCTGCCAACATCACTTTGGTGGGCTGGCCAACCTTAACGCTGACAATATCCTGGGGCCGGACATGCACCTTGATGACATTTATCATATTATCCGGAACAATTTCAAGCAGGGGCATACCAGGCCGTACCACCCCGGACTCTTCAGAATGGATCTGCATATTGATCACGGTTCCTGAAACAGGCGCCCTGATTTCAAGGCGTTCTTTGGCATCCAATTGGGGCTTGATCTGCTCCTGGACTTCAAATATAGTATCGGTGACCTGACCCAGATTGGAGACTGCAGTCTCTCTATACTGATTTTCAATATCCACAATGCGCAGCTCCATCTCCTGAATCATCTGGTTAAACTGGGCAATATCCTGCTTCAGCTTACCCTGCCGTCCCTCCTGCTCGGACAGAATTCGTTCCAGTTCCAGCACCCCGGTTTTCCCCATGTATTTTTCCTTGACCAGGGGACGTTTGCTTTTCAGATCTTCCTTCAGGTTCAAGATGATCTCCCCAAGGCTTTTCAACTCTTCTTTCGCCCCGTCAATACGGTTGCCCAGCTGTTTGATCTGGGAATTATAGAGGTTAATCTTTCCCTCAAGATCAGACCGTCTGGACGAGAAAATCTGCTTTTCAGTTTTAAGAATTTCATCAAGTTCCGGGAGGTTTTTTAGTTTTTCAAATTCTTTGGGCCAGCTGATTTCAGGCTTCATGGCCGTCTCTGCCTTGTATCTGGCTGCCTCGGCCTGCTTGGCCACCAGTCGTCCCTGGAGCAGGTCCACATTGGAGCTGACCTGGGAGCTTTGAAGTTCGATGAGCACATCCCCTGCCGTTACCTTGTCCCCGTCCTGGACAAAAATTTTGTTGATCATACCCCCTTCCAGGTGCTGGACCACTTTCTTTTCCCCTGACACCGAGACCGCGCCCGAGGCAATCACCGCTCCCTGAAAGGGAAAAAATACCGACCAGGCCCAAAGCCCCCCGAAAAACAGGACAATCACCAAAAGGCCCGCAATAATGTATTGGGTGGGATCTGTATTTAACGCGTTTGTTTTTTCTTCCATTCTTATACTCCTGCTGCCTGCTGCTGGTTGCCGGCCAGCTGGTTTAATACATCTTTGGCAGGGCCGAACATGGCAACCTGACCGTCCTTTAGCACGATGATTTTGTCCATACTGACCAATATATTGGGCCTGTCCGTAACAACAATTGTCGTGGTTTTTTCAATTTTAAGCTGCCCCAGCGCATGGGCAAGCATCCTGAAACCCAGATCATCCAGGTGGGTATGGGGCTCGTCCAGCACCGCAACTTTGGGGTCTGTGTAAAAGATCCTGGCAAGGGATATGAGCTGGCGCTGGCCTGCGGATAGATTTTTCCCGGTTGCATCAATCTTTGTGT
>JAHIVS010000416.1 GCA_018816605.1 Pseudomonadota bacterium | reverse complement strand
CCAGACTCTCCCTTCAACAGCATAAAATCATCTGGAATCCCCATCAAAGAGGAGTATAATTGCCCATGACCAAGAAAGCTGTCGTGCTGTCCAGCGGAGGCATCGACTCTACCACAGCAATGGCCATGGCAAAGGCCGCCGGCAATGAAATATTCAGCCTCAGTTTCAGGTACGGCCAGCGCCATTGCGTGGAGCTTGAATGCGCCAGGCAAGTGGCCCTGGCCCTCAAGACCCGCGCCCATAAGATAATCGATATTGACCTGGGTCAGTTTGGCGGATCCGCCCTCACCGCGGATATCAGCGTGCCGAAACATGACAGGGCAGACCAGCTGGATACAGCCCAGATCCCCATCACCTATGTGCCGGCCCGGAACACCATTTTTCTCTCCTATGCCATGGCCTGGGCAGAGGTTTTAAAAGCATCCGCCATCTATATCGGGGTGACCGCCGTTGATTATTCAGGGTATCCCGACTGCAGACCCGAATTTATAACAGCCTTTGAGACCATGGCCAACCTGGCCACCAAAACAGGCGTAACCAAAGAAACCGTCCTGACCATTGAAACCCCCCTGATACACATGTCCAAGGCCCAAATCATCACAACAGGGACAGGCCTTGGGATAGACTATTCTTTGACCATCTCCTGTTATGACCCGGATGAACTGGGCCGTTCCTGCGGGCGATGCGATTCCTGTCTCCACAGGATAAAGGGGTTTGAAGAGGCCGGGATAAAAGATCCCACCCCTTATATTCACGGTTAGCCCCCAACCGATTTTAATTGGTCCGCATATATCTGGATCGGGTGTTTCACCCGGATCAGGGCCTTTTGCCGGGCCAGCATGTCCGATATCTGCACCATGCAGGCCGGACAGGATGCGGCCACGGTTGTACAGCCTGTGGCCATGATATCCAGGGCTTTTTCCGCTCCTATTTGGCAGGACAGATCATAATGATCCAGGTTAAAACTGCCGCCCATGCCGCAGCAGTGATCCGGAGATCCCATCTCTTTGAGCGTGTGACCGCAGGCCTGGATCACCTGCCTGGGTTCTTTAAAAATCCCCAGGGTTTTTCTCAGATGGCAGGGGTCATGGCAGGTGATGACCTGTCCTGGACCCGGTTTTTCCTTAAACGGCGCCACCAGATCAAAACGCTTTGCCAGAAGCCAGCTGATGTCCACGGTCTTTTCCGCAAGCACCATGGCCTTTTCCAATCGTTCCCTCTGACCGGGTCCTTTTTTTTCCTGGAGCAGGGCAGGCCATTGACGGATGATGGTGGAAGAACAGGTGGCACAGGCGGTTACCAGATAATCCACAGGCTCGCGTGAAAAAAGATCCACATGAAAGGCCAGCAATCGTTCAAAGCTCTGGGTGTCACCCGATGCCAAGGCCGGTATACCGCAGCATCCCTGGTCCCTGGGGATGAGGATGTTCACCTTGAAATGGGCAAGCACTTCCACCAAAGCGTGGGCAATCTGGGGAAAAACCTTGTCCACCAGACAGCCCACAAAAAATGCTATCGTCACCCCCCTGCCCTTGTTTCTGAAATCCATGTTTCGGCCCTGGCTGCCAAAGGGGATTCTGGCCAGGGGCACAAGATGGCGGTGACCCAGCAGGGGGGAGGCGATGCGGGCACAGGAGGTTCCCTGAAAATTTTTTTCCCTCCGAAAGGCAAGTGCCTGAAATGGGGCAGCCATGGCCGTCAATTGATTGAAAATTCTGGGATTTGCCAGCAATCCTTTGAATATCAGCTGCTTTGCAAAGGACAGTCCTGAAAACTGAGCAATAATGGCCCGGGCCTTTAACATGATCCCAGTCGTATCCACGGAACTTGGACACTTGTGGGCGCAGGACCCGCACAAAAGGCACCGGCCCAGGCGTTCCTGCACCCCTTTTGCATCATCAAACACCCGGTCCATGAGACCGCCGACCAGGGCCAGCTTGCCCCGGGAGACATCCGATTCCTGTCCGGTTTTTGCATACAGGGGGCAATGGGCCTGGCACATCCCGCACCGGGTGCAAAGGGCCAATTGCCCTTCAAGGCCCCTTACATCCCGGGCCAATCTGTTCATATCATCCAGGGACATGGTATTTAACCACCCTGGTTTGACTGCTTGATCTCTCTTTCATGGATACCGATCAGGTATAAAAGTCCGTCAAGCCCCATGGTGGAAATGGCATTGGAGGCTTTTTCCCGAACAATGGGCTTGGCATTAAATGCCACCCCAAGTCCTGCAATGCTGATCATGGGCAGGTCATTGGCCCCATCCCCCACGGCAATGGTCTGTTCAATGGAAATATTTTCCCTCTGGGCGATTTCCCTGAGCAGGCTGGCTTTTTTCTGGCCGTCCACAATCTCGCCCAGGACCTTCCCGGTCACAACCCCCTCTTTTATCTCCAGGTCATTGGCAAAGACATAGTCAAACCCCAGCAGATCCTGCAGATAGCTTCCCACAAAGGTAAAACCGCCGGACAATATCCCCAGTTTATATCCGAGATTTTTCAGGGTTTTGGTGACCAGGTCCGCCCCTTCCGTCAGGGGCAGTTCCCGGGTAATCTTCTCAAGCTGTTCCTGCCGAAGCCCTTTCAGCAGGGCCACCCGATTTATAAAGCTTTCTTTAAAGTCCATCTCCCCTTTCATGGCAGCCTCGGTGATTTTGGCAACCTGCTCTCCCACACCCGCAATCTTTGCCAGCTCCACAATCACTTCGGCCTGGATCAGGGTGGAATCCATGTCAAAGACCACCAATTTCCTGTTTTTCCGATAAATATTGTCCACATGGAACGAGATATCAATCCCGGCCTTCTGGGAAATTTCCATAAATTTGCCCCGCATCTTCAAAATATTGACCGGGGTGCCGGAAACGGAAAACTGAACGCTGGCCTTGGGATTAATCTGGGGGTTTACAAAGGACCTGCGGCCCGTCAGCCGGGTGATGGAATCAATATTCAGGTCGTTTTCGGCAATCACGGATGCCACGGAAGAAATCTGACGGGCGGTCATGGTCCTTCCCAAAATGGTGATAATCCGCCGTTCCTTGCCCTGGGCATTGACCCATCTTTCATAATCTTCAAGGTCTACCGGTTTGATATCAATGGTCAGTCCCGTCTTATGCCCTTCAAACAGAATATCCTTGAAAACACGGGAAAAATCCTGTGAGCAGGGGATCTCTGCCAGAATGCCAAGGGAAATGTGCGCATGGATGACGGCCTGGCCGATATCCAAGATGGTGACATTATACTGGGCAAGGATGGCGGTAAACTTTGCATCAAGTCCTTTCCTGTCCCTGCCGGTTATGTTTATCAGAACGATATCGCCCATTGTCCCGTCCTTATAGTCCTAAAGTTAAAATTTGTCTTATAGCCCTGGCGGGCCGGAATTTGCAAGAAAATTAAACCCCCTGCCTCAATAACTGCTCAAGGCGCTGCCGGGTGTTCAGGGAAGGATCTTCCAGAACACGTTCAAGCAGGCACTCTTTTATCCGGCCCACTTGAGGACCCGGCGCCATCTGGAGCAGTTCCATGATATCCCTTCCGGATATGGCCAGGTCATTGACGTTAAAGGCGGTTCGGCCGGACACCTCCTCCAGGATTTTTCCAAGCCGGATACGGATATCCGACAGGGTATAGGGCTGTTTGGCCAGATTCCCCTTTTTGTCTGCAATGCGCATGCGTAAAAAATCCCGGAACGGCAGGCCGTGGCTGTCGAGCATGGCCAGAAGACGGCGCACGGCTTTGGGGGTTGTCTCTTCCGTCAAAGGCCGCATATGGGCCCGGACCAGGGCAAGGACATAGGCCTGGTCCCGTGTGGAAAACCGCAGCGCCTCAAGATCTGTCCGGATGGCGTCCACATGGGTCTCGTGGCCGGCAAAGGTCAGCTGGCCGTCTTCTATCCTTGCTGCATCAAATTTTCCTGCATCATGGACAAAACCGGCAAGCCTGAAGAGGGGACGATTGGCCGGCAGGGCATCCCCCACCATCAGGCTGTGTTCAAACACGGTTTCCCCGTGGTGGGGGCCGCCGTCCAGGGCAGAACACCGGTCAAGACAGGGCAATATCCTTACCAGAAGACCGGTAGCACGGAGATTTAAAAAAAATTGGGAAGGTGTTGCCATGGCCATGGCCTTGATCAATTCCATCTGGATTCGTTCGCCTGGCACCTTTTCCGAAATCAGAGGGGCATGCATTAAAATGGCGGCCAGGGTTTCATCGGACAAGGTTCCCTCAAACTGACCTGCAAACCGGCAGGCCCGAACCATGCGCAAAGGATCTTCCAGAATTCGTTTTCCGGGATCCCCGGTAAACCGAATGATTTTTTTTATAAGATCCTTTTTCCCGTCAAAGGGATCGATCAGGGTTTTGGACGCCAAATCCCAGGCCATGCTGTTGATGGTAAAATCCCGCAACCCCAAATCGCCTGCAGGAAAACTGCCTGAATGTTTCCCTGCCCTGCAGGATGCCACCTCAACCCCGTTGACCAGACAAATGGGAAAGGTTTTGCCCACCTGCCGGGTTTGGGCAAACAGGGCTTTAATGACAGGGGCAGGGGCATCGGTCAGAATATCCGCATCCCCGGGCGGCCGGTTCAACAGGTAATCCCTGACAGCCCCCCCCACGATATAGGCTTTATATCCTTTCTTACCAAGGATATGGATTATCTCCAGGGCTTGTGCCCTTTTGCTGCCCAGATTCAAGATCCCCAGCGCGATCCCAGGTTATGGGCCACCCCGAGATGGTCCATGATTCTGGCCACAATGGTATCCACAATCTCTTCAATGGTTTTGGGGAAGGTGTAAAAAGAAGGGGTGGGCGGCAGGATCACGGCACCGGCACTTGCCGCCCGGGTCATGTTTGATAGATGAATGAGACTCAAGGGGGTTTCCCTGGGAACCAGCACCAGGGTGCGCCTCTCTTTCAAACTCACATCGCAGGACCGGGTGATCAGATTGTCTGCATACCCGGAAGCAATTGCAGAAAGGGTTTTCATGGAACAGGGAACCACGGCCATGCCATGGTGGACAAAAGAACCCGAGGCCGGGGCCGATGCAATCTCGTCCTGGAAAAAAATCTCTGGCACCCTGCCCTTGTCAAACGCCACCCCGTATTGGGCGAGAAATGACAAAAAAGTGGTTTGAGGATCATATCCCATTTCATGGGCCAATACTTTCCGGCCGGCATGGGAAAGGAGGATCAGCACCTGGCAGCCGGTTTCAACCAGTGCTTTTATAAGCCTGACCCCATATATGGAACCCGAAGCGCCGCTGATGGCCACCACGATGGTTTTGCCCTTATCCCTTATCTCTTTATTTTCCAGATTCCCGGCGCTTTTCACCTGACCCCCCCTTCAATCACGATCCCGATAAAAAGAAGCACAGAGACCATGGAATTGATATGGAAAAACGCCAGATGGATATGGGTCAGGTTGTCCGGCTTTACCAGCCGATGCTCGATGAGCAGCAGGATGGCAATGAGGGTCAGAAAAAGTAAAAAAACCGGATGCATCTGAAAACTTGCGTACATGGCGCCCAGAAAAACCAGGGTCAATACATGGAGCAGCGAAGAGACCTGCATGGCCCGCCGAGGCCCGATTTTTGCCGGTAGGGAAAAAAGGCCCTGTTCCCGGTCAAAATCAACATCCTGGCAGGCATAGAGAATATCAAAACCGGCAATATAGGTCATAAGACCCAGGCTCAAATACACAATGCCAAAGGACAGATTGCCGGCAATGGCGACCCATGCCCCCACAGGGGCCAGGGATATGGCAAATCCCAGATACAGATGGCAGTATCGGGTAAACCGTTTGGTATAGGAATAAAACAAAAGGAAAAACAAAACCGGAAACGAGAGGAAAAAACAAAGGGGGGACAACAGGGCCGCCGCCCCCAGAAAGACAATCGAAGAAAGGCCCACAAAAACGGCCGCCTGTTTTTGGGACACGATTCCAGCCGGGATTTCCCGAATGGCGGTTCTGGGATTTTTAGAATCGATTGTTGCATCTACGATTCTGTTAAATCCCATGGCGGCAGACCTTGCGGCCACCATGGCCACCAGAATCCACACAAGGTCCCAATAGGATACGGCATGGGTCTGCCAGGCAAGAACCACGGCGGACAGGGCAAAGGGAAGGGCAAAAATACTATGGCTGAACTTGATCATCCGCCCGTATTCCATTATTTTTTCTTTCAGGGATTTATTTTTCAAAACACATTCCACGGTTCTCAAACCCAGATGCTAATAAATGCCGACAACGCCAACATCACACACGGGACAGGTTCCGTTCTCCTTTAAATAATTTTCTATGGTATAGCCGTGGCGTTTGACAACCAGGGCATCACAGCTCCGGCAGCGGGTATTCTCAAAGGACAGCCCCGGCACATTGCCGGTGTAAACATGGGCAAGACCTGCCTTCTGACCGATTTCGCATGCCCTTTCCAGGGCGGCAACCGGCGTGGGACCCATATGGGTCATCCGATAACTGGGATGGAACCTGGAAACATGCCAGGGGGTGTCACACCCCAGGTCATTTACAAGAAAGGCGGCCAGGCGGGCAAGTTCCTCTGGATCATCGTTCAACCCGGGTATCAGCAGGGTGGTGACCTCCACCAGAATCCCGGCCTTTTTCATCAGTCGCAACGTTTGTTTCACCGGTTCAAGCCTGGCATGGCAGTATGTTTGGTAAAATTTCTCATCAAAGGCCTTGAGATCCACATTCACAGCGTCCAGAAACGGGGTCACCAGGGAGATCAGATCCCCACTCATATACCCGTTGGTAACAAAAATATTGGACAGATGGTTCTCTTTGGCCACTTTTGCCGTTTCATAGGCCAGTTCAAAAAAAACAGAAGGCTCGGTATAGGTGTATGAAATACTCTGACACCCTGCAGCCACTGCCTGTTCCACAATCTTTCGGGGATGAATTTTTTTGCCCCGGATCACGCCCTTTGTATCGGAAGGCATCTGGGCAATATCCGAATTTTGGCAGAAATGACAGTTAAAATTGCACCCCATGGTGGCAATGGAATAGGAATAAGAGCCTGGTTTAAAATGGAAAATCGGTTTTTTTTCGATGGGATCCACACTGGTTGCGATTATCTGATCAAAAACCAGGGACACAAGCATACCCCCCTGGTTTTCCCTCACATTGCAGATGCCTTTTTTCCCGTCTTTGATCTTGCAGAAATGGTTGCAGACCCTGCATTGGACGAGATTTCTCTCAAGTTTATCGTACAAAAGGGCTTCCATTATTCCTTTATTCCTTGCGCCGCATTTCCGTAACAAGTCCCGGGGCCGGCTTATATAGTTTCCTTTTCAGAATTTTTAATGCCAGGGGACGGGTCATAAATTTGGGGACCGGTTTGATCTGCATGCCGATCAATGACCCGCAAACAGATTTCTGCACCAGGCTTAGATTTTCAACATAAGAGGCCCATCCCCCCCGGATAAAGGGGAACTGTGGGGTTGTCCGCCATTTTACCGGCACACTTCCCAGGATGGCAAACAGGATCTGCCGCAGTTCCCAGATACTGAAAAAGTGGGCATGGGTATAGATATCGGGGGAAAAAAAACTTTTGAGCCTGCGGAACATATTCTGGGGCGCATACCGGTTGAGCACTCCGATCACCACCCGGTCCTTGGCCACCCTGCAGGCCTCTTCAATGGCCTTGGCCGGCCGGTCTGTAAATTCCAGACTGGTAAACAGCAGCGCCATATCAAAGGAATTGTCGTCAAAGGGAAGGTCTTCTGCCATCCCCCTGTGCAGGTCCACCTGGCTCCCCAGGCGTTTGTCCGCCAGGTCCAGCATATAGGGGGAAGGGTCAAGTCCTGTAAGATTCAACCCCTTTTCCAGAAGGGGCAAAAGGCTCATCCCCGTACCACAGCCGATATCCAAAATCCGCTGTCCTTTTTTGGGATCCAAAAGGTCCAGGATCAATTTGATTTCAAGGTCCAGGCAATGACGGTTCTTTCCCTTGTCAAACCAGGCATCGTAGTTCCCTGCATCCTTGAAATCAAATACATATCCCATTTTTACCCAATGACCTCTTGCACTTTTTCCATCATGCCGGCAATGGCCTCCACCGCCGGAGAATCATCGGGAAGATCCATCAGAGAACGCTGGGCCATGTCAAAGGCAAGCAGATTGGCATCGTCGGGGATGGTGCACAGAATCGGCACCCCGATCCGTTCCACCTCATCCAGGAATGCCTGGCTCAACTCCTTGGGTGCCCGGTTGATGATCAGGCCCTTGTGTTTGATATCCAGCTTGAGGTCGCCCAGCATTTCATTGATCCGGCCCACGGCCCGAAGCCCCCTTAAGGCATAGTCCGTGACCATGAGAAGCATGTCCACACGGCCGCTGGTCCTGCGGCTCAGATGTTCCATCCCGGCCTCATTGTCCACCAGAAGATAGGCATAATTTTTTTCCAGCTCATCGGCAAACCGGTTTAAAATATTGTTGACCATGCAATAGCAGCCCTGCCCCTCCTGACGTCCCATGACCAGAAGGTCAAACTCCCTCTGCTCGATCAATACCTGGTTCATCAGCATTTCAAGGTAGACAATCTTGTCCATGCCCGAAGGAACCCCCTGGGGATCTTTCATGAAATCCTCCCGGATATCCCCCACGGTTTTTTCTATCTTAAGCCCCAGGGTTTCCCCCAGGTTGCTGTTGGGATCTGCATCAATTGCAAGAAGGGGATCCTTGTGCTGTTTTGCGAAATATCTAGTCACCAGTGCGGAAACAGTTGTTTTTCCAACACCTCCCTTACCGGCCATGGCAATCACTTTACTCATATTCACTCCAAAGTTCGGGTTAGTTTTTATGTTCCATAACATAACTCAATCTTTGAAAAAAGCAATTAAACTTGTTGAAAATAGCCTGGAACGGCAAAGAATCCCTTGAAAATCCCAAAGGACTTCCGGTTATGAATGTCGTTTCTTGTACCAGCTGGCGTCCCTGTAAAGGGTGTCCATACAGTCCGGACACAGTCCGTGGGTAAACGTCAGTTGGGAATGGGCCTCAATATAAGAGTCCACCTGTTTCCAGAACCCTTCATCATCCCGGATTTTCTTACATTGGGAGCACATGGGCAAAAGACCCCTTAAAATTTTCATCTCAATATGGGTTCTGATCCTGGCCAAAAGTTCGGCAGAATTAAAGGGTTTGGTGACATAGTCCACCCCACCCACTTCAAACCCCCTGACAATATCGTCGGTATCGGTTTTTGCGGTAATAAAAATAATGGGGATATGCCGGGTGCCAAAATCGGATTTTAAGCTTTTGCACACATCAAACCCGTCCATTTCCGGCATCATGATATCCAGAAGAATCAGGTCGGGTTCGTTTTTTCTTACAAAATTCAAGGCTTGCTGTCCGCTCTGGGCGATGCCCACCTCATAGCCGTTGTCAGAAAGGAGTTTTCCCAAAAACTGAAGGTTCTGGGGCTTGTCATCCACTGCGAGAATCAAGGACTTATGTTTATCCATGCATATACGCCTCAAAAAAACTGTCGTTTCAATAGCCGGGGCAACCTCCCGTGGAAAATCAATCTTTGGGAAGCTTCACAACCAGCACGGGAATTTCACTGTTCTTCACTACTTTTTTGGTGGTTCCGCCGATGAGGGCATCCAGCACAATATTATATCCATAACTGCCCATAACAATCATATCGGCATTGATCTCCTTTGCCGTGTTAAGGATCTCCTCTGTCGGATTTCCATTTACAATCTGAATATCGCCAACCAGAAGGCGGCAGGAATCAATTTTTGAATCCATCAGCTGGCAAAAGTCTTCAATCTTTGATTTGATTTTCCGGGTTAACTGATCCCGCTTTTCGGTTTTAACCCGATCCCATTCTTTTGCGCCCAGCATCCCCCTCACCTGGAACTCAACCGTATAATTCATATCCTCCATAACATACAAGATGGTGATCATGGCATCGTATTTCAATGCAAGGTCGGCAGCATACCGAAAGGCATGCTTGGCATTATCGGAAAGATCTGTGGGATAGAGAATTTTTTTAATATTCGGAACCATGGTCTTCTCCTTGGGAATCGGTTTGCAAGCTCAATCATCGTTAAAATAAATAGCCTTGTCCATAAATAGCCATCAATTCTCTATTTTTGCAAGACTTGATTATCATGGGATTCCGAAGAAATTTGAATTTACGGGTACATTTGCCCCCAATCATATTGACGGATCTCGCCCCCAGGTGTAAGACAGATGACGCAGTTTTAATTGCTTAACATCCAAAAAATCAAGGAGAACCATCCCCAATAATGTTAACCCTTCTTATCACCTATTGCGGAGTCGGGGCGATTGCAGGGATCCTGGCAGGACTTCTCGGCATCGGCGGCGGCCTTGTCATTGTCCCCATGCTCGTCTATATCATGGACCTTACGGGCGTGCCCGCCCAGGTCCTCATGCACCTGGCCCTGGGAACCTCCATGGCCAGCATTATGTTTACCTCTGTTTCCAGTTTCATGGCCCACCACAAACGGGGGGCTGTCCGGTGGGAAGTGGTCCGCCGCATTGTGATCGGCATATTTACCGGCACCTTTCTGGGCTCCTGTTTTGCAGCAGCCATGTCCACCGGCATTTTAAAGGGCTTTTTCTGTCTTTTCCTCTATGTGGTGGCCACCCAGATGCTCATGAACAAAAAGCCGAAACCCACCCGGGAATTGCCGGGACCCCTTGGCATGTTTGGCACGGGCAACGTCATCGGCGGGGTCTCAAGCCTTGTGGGCATCGGCGGGGGAACCCTGTCGGTTCCCTTCATGGTCTGGTGCAATATTCCCGTCCACCACGCCATCGGCACATCCGCCGCCATTGGTCTGCCCATTGCCGTGGCCGGCACCATCGGGTATATTTTCAATGGATGGGGCCTTGATGCCCTGCCTGCCTATTCCCTTGGGTATATCAATCTGCCCGCCCTTCTCGGGATCGCCAGCATCAGTGTGCTGACAGCTCCCCTGGGAGTAAAGCTTGCCCACAGCCTGCCCGTGGACAGACTCAAACAAATTTTTGCCCTCCTGCTCTATGGGGTGGGCACCAAAATGCTGGCAGGGTTATTGTTCTGATGAACTTTCCAAAACAGGACCCGATGGCCCCAGGTGCCTAAGGGATCAGCAACCGCACCCACCGCTGCCTTTGTCCTCTGACCCGCAACCGGTTGAATCAGATCCGCACCCATGCCCATGGGATGTGCACCCGCAATTGTGGGCCGGAGGAGGCGTAAGGCCGGTCTCGGCAATGGTAATATCAAATATCAGGGTTTTACCGGCAAGAAAATGGTTGATGTCCATTTTAACGGATTCCTCGCCGATCTCTGCGACCACAGCCTGAACCGGGCGGCCGTCAGGATCCTGGAGCTCAAGCTGCAGGCCCTCAATCAGGGGGATGTCTTCGGGGAAATGCATCCGGGGAACCTCTACATAGGCGTCTTCGTTTCGCAGGCCATACCCCTCTTCCGGCGGAAGGGTGATGGTTTTGGATTCACCTTTTTTCATGCCGATGACGGCGGTGTCGAATCCTTTTATCAGCATCCCCGTCCCAACGGTAAATGTCAGGGGGGCTTTGCCCTCTGAGGTATCAAAAATTTTTCCGTCTTCGTGCTTCCCTGTATAGTCCACGGCAATGGTATCCCCGGATTGTATGGCTTCAGTCATGATCTTCTTCCTTCCAGAACCTTTTTTTTGTCCTTGATTCTGATATGCGGCCGGCCCATAGTCAGATGTGCTGACCCCGTGCCGGAAGTTAAAAATGATATCCGCTGTTGCGGATACGACAAACAAATTGGGGGATAAGGTAAGTTCCAAATAACAATTGTCCAATATTTTCATTATTTTTCTTTATGGACCTCTAAAAAAAAGGTATAAATGGCAGATACCTTTTAACCAATAATTGGAGCCTGCATCCCTATGGAACTGATTAAAATTCTTATCTCAATTATTCTTCCCCCCCTGGGTGTTTTCATGCAGGTGGGCATTGGCAAACATTTCTGGCTCAACATCCTGCTGACCCTCCTGGGATATATCCCCGGCATTGTCCATGCCATCTGGGTGATTGCAAAAAACAAATAGGGGTTCTCTAAAAGGAAATTGCCTAAACCTGTGAGTTCAGAGGGCAATTGTCGTCAACCACACAGACCTGATTCCGGCCTTTTCTCTTTGCCGCGTACAAGGCATAATCCGCCCTTGAAATCAAAAGGGTCCTTTCCCCGGATGTCTGGGGGATTAGTCTGGCCACCCCTATACTGATGGTGGCCCGGATAAAATGGGCCTCAAATTCCAGCACGGAATCGACCATTTTTTTCCGCATCCGTTCAGCCAGGTCAAGGGCCTTTT
Source organism: Pseudomonadota bacterium (assembly GCA_018816605.1). The sequence continues at coordinate 3,017 of JAHIVS010000416.1, read as the reverse complement.
CCAGGGTTGCTTCGGGCAGGAGTATCACAAATTCCTCCCCGCCGTACCGGGCAACCATATCGGTTTCCCGCTGGAACACCTGGCTGAGAAGCCTTGCTGTTAATTTTAAATATTCATCTCCTGCCAGGTGCCCGAAGGTGTCATTCACCTGCTTAAAATGATCAATATCGAAAATCATCAGGGTTATCCCGGTCTGGTTGCGAACACCCCGCTTCCACTCCAGTTCAAATGCCGTGTCAAAATATCTGCGGTTGTATAACCCGGTCAGGCCATCCTTTTGGCTGATTCCTTCAAGGTCCTTTGTTTTCTCTTCCAAAAGAAATTCATTTTCAAGGGCGTCCCAGTATTCTTGGTTCCCGCTAACGGCCAGGAAAACCATATACACACAGAAAAGACTGACCAATGACGCCAGAGGCAGGTATAGTTGGGTGGCCAGCATGGAGGCGAGACCCGGACCCAATATGAAAAGGTTAAAGGCGACAGCCAGCCATACAAAGGGGATATAGGCAACCACCCCCCCGGAACAAAGCCCGATGGTGCACACCACCATCAGTATCTGATTTTGCGGTTCCCCCTCCTGGAGAATAAACTTAGCAAACCCCACGCCCCAGATCAGTCCGGTCAGGCCGATGCTGCCGATAAAAACATAGAGACTTGCCAAATCCAGCCTGGCAGGCAGCCACGGCTCCACCACCCGGTGGAGGAGGCGGAAAAGGCAGATACCAAAAACCAGCAGAACAAACTGCAAAGAAAAAGAAGGATACCGCAGATAATAACCGTCTGCCAACAGCACCACACTCACGGCAATCATATAAAAAACAATGCCGATGGCGGACCGCTTCTTCAGATCCAGTATCACACGGGGAGTCAGTCTTTGCCTTTTAAATCCCACACTCGCTCCTTGAAAAACCCGCCGCCCTTAACCAACCAAAGGGGAAGAATGCCGTGAGCATAACAGAAAAGGCAGAAACCGTTAAGCGATATTTTACTGCCGCAAAAAGAATCCAGGCCCCCTGCTTATTCAGCCATAAACGGATATGGGTGCATTTCCGGCGGCACAAATGTCTCCTTGATGGTGCGCGGTGAGGTCCAGCGCAAAAGGTTGAGCAGGCTGCCGGCCTTGTCATTGGTACCGCTTTTCCGTCCCCCCCCGAATGGCTGCTGCCCCACCACGGCACCGGTGGGTTTGTCGTTGATATAAAAATTACCGGCCGTATGGGTCAGACGCCGGGTCATCTTTGCGATGGCCCCGCGGTCCTGGGCAAAAACAGCCCCGGTCAATGCATAGGCAGAGGTATTGTCCAGAATGTCCAGGGTTTTTTCCAGGTCCGTGTCCGCATATACATAGAGTGTCAGCACCGGCCCGAAAATCTCCTCTGTCATGGATTCATAAAACGGATCTTTTGCCAGGATCACGGTGGGCTCGATAAAATACCCACAGGACTTGTCCCTGAGGCCTCCGGCAATGACATCGGCCTTGTCCGACGCCTCGGCCCGGCTGATAAATCCGTCAATGGTATCAAAGGCCTTTTCGTCAATAACGGCATTCAAAAATGGGGTAAAGGACAGGACACTGCCGGTCTTAATCCCTGAAAGTCTTGCTGCAAGCTTTTCCTGGAAAATTTTCCACCGGGAGTGGGGCACATAGAGCCTGGAGCAGGCAGAACATTTCTGGCCCTGGTATTCAAAGGCCCCCCGGATGGCAGCGGTTACCACGGCGTCCATGTCGGCTGAAGGATGCATGAAAATATAATCCTTTCCCCCGGTCTCCCCCACAATGCGGGGATAGGATTTATAGGCGGCAATATTTTCCCCGGTCTTCTGCCACAGGGTCTGGAACACACGGGTTGAACCTGTGAAATGGATGCCGGCCAGGTCTTTATGGCCAAGCACCCTCTTGCCGGTGGCTGACCCGCTGCCGGGGATAAAATTGATCACCCCGTCGGGCAGTCCTGCTTCCTTGAAAATCTCCATGAGATAAAACCCTGAAAGGACTGCTGTGGAAGCCGGTTTCCAGACAATGGTATTGCCCATCATGGCAGGAGCCGTACACAGGTTTCCGGCAATGGCCGTAAAATTAAAGGGGGTCAGGGCAAAGACGAATCCTTCCAGGGGACGGTATTCGGTCCGGTTCCAGACACCTTTGTCGGAAACAGGCTGGTTGCCATAGATCTCTTCCATGAAACCCACATTGAACCTTAAAAAATCCACCAGTTCACAGGTGGCGTCAATCTCGGCCTGGAAGGCATTTTTGGACTGATTGAGCATGGTGGCGGCATTGATCTGATAGGTATATTTTTGGGAAATGAGGTCTGCGGCCTTGAGAAAAATGGCAGCCCTGTCCTGCCAGGCCATGGCTTCCCAGGCAGGCTTGGCAGCAAGGGCAGCGTCAATGGCCGCAACGATGTCTTTGTCCGAGGATTTGCTAAAAGTTGCCAGAATATGATGGTGGTCATGGGGACATCTGGCGATTCCCCTCTCCTGGGTATGGATCTCTTTTCCGTTAATGATCAAAGGGATTTTTACCTCAAGCGCCATCTGACGGGCCAGTTCCCGTTCAAGAAGCATTCTTTCTGCGCTTTTCGGCAGATAGGTCTTGATGGGTTCATTGTAGGCTGCAGGCAATTTAAATATGCTGTTGCTCATTATTGGTCTCCGTTGATATTTTCGATATTAAATTCAATACCCTGGGCCAGGGGCAATTCACGGCCAAAGTTGATGGTATTGGTCTGGCGTCTCATGTAAATTTTCCAGGCATCGGACCCGGACTCCCGTCCGCCGCCGGTCTCTTTTTCTCCGCCAAAGGCCCCGCCGATCTCCGCCCCCGAGGTCCCGATATTGACATTGGCGATGCCGCAGTCCGATCCTTTGTGGGACAAAAACTGCTCCTGGGAATGCATGGACCCGGTGAAAATGGCACTGGACAGGCCCTGGGGGACGGCATTGTGCAATTCAATGGCCTGGTCCAGGGTTTCATATTCAATGATATAGAGGATGGGCGCAAAGGTCTCCTGCTG
>JAHIVS010000415.1 GCA_018816605.1 Pseudomonadota bacterium | reverse complement strand
TGCCATTAACAATTTCGGGGTCAGGGAAATGCTGGATGCCTTTGTGAAAATTGCACCCCCGCCGGGGGTCCGCCGTACCGCAACAAGGGATGTGAACCCCGCGGAAACGGATTTTTCCGGGTTTACCTTTAAAATCCAGGCCAATATGGATCCCGAGCACAGGGACAGAATCGCCTTTTTCAGAATCTGTTCCGGCAAATTTACCAAGGGCATGAAGGTACGACACCATCGCATCGGAAAAGAGATAAAAATATCCAATGCCACCATTTTCCTGGCCCAGGAGAGAAGCAATATTGAAGAAGCCTATCCCGGAGATATTATCGGGATTCACAACCACGGCACCATAAAAATCGGGGATACCTTTACCACCAAGGAACCCTTGAAATTTCTAGGAATCCCCAATTTTGCCCCTGAACATTTCCGGCGGGTGCTCCTCAAAGACCCTCTGAAGGCCAAGGCCCTTACCAAGGGATTGACACAATTGGCAGAAGAGGGCACCATCCAGGTTTTCAGACCCCTGATGGGAAACATGCATGTCATCGGTGCTGTCGGGGTGCTGCAGTTTGATGTCACCATGGCCAGGCTCAAGGCCGAGTACAGTGTCAATGCCGGGTATGAAAGCATTGATCTGTCTGTTGCCAGGTGGGTGACCTGCGAGGATGAGCAGATTTTTAAAGAATTTACACGGAAAAATGAGTCAAGCCTTGCAAGGGATGCGGAAGGACGGCTCACCTTTTTAACCACCAGTGAGTACCAGTTAGGATTTGCGATGGAAGAATGGCCTAAAATTGAGTTCCACAAAACAAGAGAACACAATTCCTAACCATTTATATAGTCTGAAATCATTTAACCATCTTCATTAATTAAAAGGGGAACTACCAATGACAGATCAAAGAATTTACAATTTCAATGCCGGTCCTGCCGCCTTACCGCTGTCTGTTCTGGAAGAGATCCAGACATCTTTTTTAAACTTTAAAAATTCGGGCATGTCCATTACTGAAATCAGTCACAGATCTTCCTATTTTGATGAGGTTATCAATGATGCGGTTGTACGGGCAAAACGCCTCTTAAAACTCGATGACAGATACCATGTTCTGTTCCTGCAGGGGGGGGCTTCCCTGCAGTTTGCCATGATTCCCATGAACCTTTTGTCTGACGGAGACACGGCCGATTATATCAATACCGGAACCTGGTCCACAAAAGCCATTGAAGAAGCCCGGAAGATGGGGAAAACCATCCGGGTGGCTGCCTCCTCCGAAGACAAAAATTTTTCCTATATCCCCAAGGATATCGCCTTCAACCCGGATGCCAAATTTGTTCATCTGACCTCCAACAATACCATTAAAGGCACCCAGTTCTATGATTTTCCCGATACAGGCGGTATTCCCATTATTGCCGACATGTCATCGGATATTTTTTCAAGACCCCTGGATATGGAAAAATTCGGCCTGATCTATGCCGGTGCCCAGAAAAACCTGGGGCCCTCCGGCACCTGCATGGTGATCATCCGTAAGGATCTTCTGGCAACCGCCAATCAAGACCTGCCGACCATGCTCAAATATTCAACCCATGCCAATAAAAACTCCATGTACAATACCCCCCCCTGTTTTGGCATTTATACCATAGATCTTGTCCTTAAATGGATTGAAGAGGAGATGGGGGGGATTGAACGCATGGAAGAACACAACATTAAAAAGGCCGATATCCTGTACGATTTTATTGATGCCAGCTCTTTTTATCAGACCACGGCTGAAAAATATTCAAGATCCCTGATGAACGTCACCTTCCGTCTGCCCAGCGAAACCCTTGAAAAAGTTTTTGTTGAACGGGCAACCAGCCATGGACTCGGAGGGCTTAAAGGGCATCGTTCCGTCGGTGGCTGCAGGGCTTCCATCTACAATGCAGCGACCATGGAGAGCATGTATGCCCTGGTTGAATTCATGGAGTCCTTTGAAAAGGAAAACAAATCATGAAAGTGCTTGTCAGCGATAAAATGGATGAGGCCGGCATTGATATTTTCAGAAACAATCCCGGAATAGAGGTGGATGTCAATACCGACCTTTCTCCACAGGAGCTGTTGGCCGTCATCGGCAATTATGATGCCCTTGCCATCAGAAGTTCCACCCGTGTGACCCGAGAAGTCCTTGAAGCTGCGGTCAAACTGAAAGTGATTGCAAGGGCCGGCATCGGCCTGGACAATGTGGACATTGACGAAGCCACCAAAAAAGGGGTGGCCGTCATGAATACGCCCGGCGGGAATACGGTTACCACGGCAGAACATGCCATTGCCATGATGATGGCCCTAACCCGTAACATCCCCCGGGGAACCGCCTCCCTAAAGGCCGGAAAATGGGATAAAAAGAAGCTCCAGGGCCGGGAAATCTCCAATAAGACCCTTGGG
>JAHIVS010000414.1 GCA_018816605.1 Pseudomonadota bacterium | reverse complement strand
CTTCGTCTTTATTCATCTGGCCCTTTTGGGACTGTGGCTTTGGCTGCTGGTCTTGCTGTTTTTGCTGATCTTGGTTTTTCTGTTGCTGTTGATCCTGCTTTTGATCCTGTTTAGTTGAATCGCTCTGAGATTGCCGTTGTTCTTTCTGTTTTAAACAGAATTCCAGATTCTGCTTGGTTTTCATGTCATTGGGGTTTAAAATGAGTGATGAGACAAAACTATTGATGGCATCGTTCAGCTTGCCCTGTTTAAAATGGCAGTTTCCGATATTATAAAGTGTTTTAGCTTGAAAACTTTTGTCTTTGGTCAGCAGGCCAAGCTGGAACTCGGATATCGCCTCGGGATATTTTTGCAATTTGTATAAAGCCCGGCCTATGTTGTAATGGATCTTTTCATTATCCGGCTCATAGATCAGTGCTTCCTGGTATTTCTCCAAGGCCTGCTCAATGTTTCCCTTATTCAGGGCCTTATTGCCGGCCCTCATGTTCGAACCGACTCCGGCGTTTGCCGGTGAAGAATAAAAAAAGCAAAATATAGGAATCAAAATGAATAATTTGAACCGAGGCATACCCACATTTGGAAACCATTTGCCACGACGGTCGCTTATAAAAAGGCCCAAAAAGATGAATATGAATGAGATCATCAGAAAATACTGGTACCGTTCCACATAATCCACATACTCTCCGCCTTCCAATTCCTTCTTTTTCATGCTTTCCAATTCGGAAATGAGATTATTGACGCTAAAGCCCTCCGTCCGGTAATAACGGCCATCGGTGGCCTTGGCCATTACCAGCAGCAATCTTTCTGCCAAACGGGAAACCACTATCTTGTCCTCATTGTCTTTCTTATAAGAAACAAGATTCCCGCGGGAATCGTTTTCAGGGATGGTGGAGCCCTGCAAGGTTCCAATGCCTATGATATAAAGCCGGATGCCCAACTCGGCGGCCTGCTTGACTGCGGCCATCGGGTCGCCCTCGAGGTTATCGCCATCAGTGACCAGTATCAGCGCCTTTGAGGTTCCCTGCTTGGGATTGAATAGCGCACCCGATACTTCCACCGCTCTTTGATATTTGGTGCCCGGCTTGGGAATGTTGTTGGGCTCGATGATATCCAGGAACAGTTTGGCCGCCTCGATATCGGATGTCATGGGACACATAATGTAACACTCCCCGGCAAAGGCGGTGATGGCAACCTGGTTGGTGCTAAGATTGCCCAGTAGCGATGAGGCCTGCATCTTAGCCCATCCCAGGCGCGACGGCTTTATATCCTGGGAATTCATGCTCTTGGAAGCATCCAGGCAAAGAACAATGTCGATGCCGCGCCCTTTGTATATCTGAAGCTTTTCACCCCACTTGGGTCGGGCCAGACCAAGGATCAGGAATAACAGCCCCAGAACCAAAAGAGCTGACTTAAGCCACCAAAGTTTGGCGTTGAAGGTATCCGCCAGCTGCGGGATCAGATGGGCATCAGCCAATGCCTTGAAAGATCGTTTTTTCATGACATAAGCTACAATGATCCCCAGGATCACCAGAGGGATGGAGAACAATAGATAAAGGTATTGCGAAGCGGCCCATTTTATCATGGCAACCTCCGAAGCAGGGGGAATGATAAGATCAGGTTCAGCAGAAAAAACACCAAAGCCGTCAGTATGAATATTCCAGCCTTTTCGGAATATACGGTATGGCGGGTTACTTTGTAAGTGGTAGGCTCCATGCGGTCAATCTCATCGTAAATCAGCTTCAGGGCTTCGGCGTCGCTGGCCAGGAACGACTGTCCGCCGGTAAGGCGGGATATCTCCTCCAGGGCGGCCATATCCAGATCGAGCTGGACCTGGGCATAGCGGCGGCCGAAGACAGGGTCGTCGACCGGGAACGGTACCGGGCCCTTAGAACCAACGCCGATGCTGTATATTTTGATGCCATAGGTCTGGGCCAGTTTTGCGGCCGTTAAGGGATCGACCTCTCCGGCGTTGTTCAGCCCGTCGGTCAACAGCACGATGATCCTGCTTTTTGATTTGGAATCCTTCAGACGGCCCACCGCCGAGGCCAGGCCCATGCCGATGGCCGTGCCGTCTGCCACCAGGCCGAAGTTGATGCGGTCGATCAGATCGGTCAGAATCTTTTTATCCGAGGTCAGCGGGCATTGAGTGAGGGCCTGCCCGGCGAATACCACCAGGCCGATCCGGTCGCCCT
>JAHIVS010000413.1 GCA_018816605.1 Pseudomonadota bacterium | reverse complement strand
CAAGCTTTTGGGCCCGGCTCACGTCAATGGTCTTGATGCGGGCATGGGCATGGGGGCTGCGCAATACCTTGGCATACAGCATGCCGGGAAATTTCTTGGCCAGGGTGATATCATCGACATATTCGACTTTCCCCCGGGCTTTTTCCCAGGCATCAATTTTGGGCCGATAGCCGCCGACAAATTTGCGATTCGAGTTCGGCCGCGGTGTGAAGGGCTGTTTCATGACACGTCTCCTTTTTTCGCAATTTTTTCCGAAGCATGGGTTACGGCCTGGGCAATGCCGGCATAGCATCCGCAGCGACAGATGTGCCCGGAAAGGGCTTCCTTTACCTCGGCCATGGTGGGTATGGGGTTCTCATTGAGCAGGGCTTTGGTGCTCATCACAAAGCCGGGTGTACAGATTCCGCATTGGAGGGCCGTGCCGTACCCGGGTTCGCATTGTTCGGCAAAAGCTTCCACAACCGGGTCATTTTTCTCAAGCCCCTCGATGGTGAGTATTTCGTGGCCGTTGGCTGCAACCGCCAGCATCATGCACGACAGGATGGCTTTGCCATCCAGGATCACGGTGCAGGCACCGCATCCCCCTTCGTCGCATGAAACCTTCAGTCCGGTATAACCCAGCTTTTCCCTTAACAGATAAGAGAGTGTCATGGTTGGCGTGATGTCGCGTTCCGGTTCAAAATTATGCCAGCACCCATTGATCTTGATCTTTATTTGGGATGAAGGCTTGGCAACGGTTTTCTTGGTACCCTTAGATGATGTAGGCATTGCTCGTCCCCTTGGTTAGTCTATGATGAAAACGATACTTAAAATACCATCAGGTTTATTCGCTTCATTTTCGTTTGTCAATATAAAAATTACCTATTTCCGCAGAAAGCAGAATTGTAAATTGTTATTTGTCCAGAAAAGCGCAAAAAAACTGAAACAAAAGCTAAAGTGAACGTTCTGGCGAAACACAATTTGCCGGGGATCAAAAAAAATCCAATTAATTTTAGGCGCCAATCCTTTTTAATGTCCCCGGAACCTATACACTGTTTTTGTTTGTTTTTCCAGCAGGAAGCTAGAAGATACGACAAAACAAAATTAAGAATAAAAATTGTATGGTTGATATTTTGAATGCATCCCGGCCATCCAATCCGGGCGGCACCTGAAATCGACCGGAACGAATTCTGGATGGCAACCTCTTTGTGGCGGTTATCGCCCCCATCTTTTTTACCTATACCACAAAAAGACAAAGCAGGAACACAATCTGTTCAAAGACCGCACGCTGCATGGGGTTTTGGATGCATTTGAGATATCGAATGTTTTGAAGTGCCAGGCCAACAATTGTAGATCGGCGAAACAGCCAAGCGGCAGAGGGGCCTCCACTCAGAATTTGACGTCGCGCCACCGGCCCTGCCACATTAACGCGGGGATTTAGGTTTTATGGGTGGTTTTATCGGTTTGTTTCGCAATCTTTTGTTTGAGTGGGCCTTTTCCTGGGAGTTTATTTTTGTATCCCTCGTGCAATTCAACCGGGGGCATCTGTCAGGTAAGCGCTCTTATATTTTTTCAAGCACAAACAAGTGTCCGTACCCCATTTTGATCTCGTGCAATTTCCCGGGATCCATGCCCAGATACCGGCAGAGCATGACCCGGATGACACCTGCGTGGGTGACAACCAGGGTCGGGGCTTCAAGGGTTTTGCCCAGGCTTTCAAAAAAGGGAAAGACCCGGTTGTAGAGGTCATTGAAGCTTTCTCCCCCGGGAGGCCTGAAGGTCTCCATCTGCAGTCCCCTCTGGTCAAACAGGTCGGGCAGGGTGTTGCGGATATGGGCAAAGGAAACCCCGTCCCAGGTTCCCATGTTGATTTCATTGAGCCTGGCATCAATGGTTGTTTCTTTTCCCGGGCAGACGAGGTCTGCCGTATCCCGGCACCGGGCAAGGGCGCTCGAATAGATCCGGCCAAACCGGATGTGGGCAAGGGCGTTTTTCCAGAAAAGGGCCTGGGCTTTCCCGGTTTCATCCAGGGCAATATCGGTCTGGCCGATGAAGCTGCGGGTTTCGTGTCCCTGTATCTGTCCATGGCGCAGCAGGAAGAGGCAGGGGCGGTTATTGGAGAATTGTCCGGATGGAACATCCTGCAGCCGCTTCGATCCGGGCCTGTATGTGTTGCGCAGTTTCATATCGGTGAACAATCTGCCTTTCAGCCCCGGGGGTCTGCTTAATTTTGTCGGTGAACCGTTGGGTGTAACAGGGGTCCACCTGGCTGCCCTTGCAGAGTTTGTCTGCAAAATAGACAATTTCTTTTTCCGTGAGCGTCTCACCCGGCACAAGGGTCATGTGGTCTGCCACAATGGCGGCCACCCGGTCAAATCCCAGATTTTTGAGAAACCCGGCCGCAGCAGCAGCATGGTTTTTTTCTTTTCGCTTGATGTCATGTAGCAGGGCGGCTGCCTGGATCAAATCCTTGTCCAGGCGAACGGGCCCTGGTATTTCGGCCGTTAAATCCGGATTGTTTCCAATTGCACGGACAAGTTTTCCGGCAACCGCTGCCACCAGTGCCAGATGGGACTGAATGGCAGCCTCCCCCGGAAGGAGGGTGTGAATAATGGACCAGCATTCTTCTGTGTCCGGAATGTCCATGCGTTGGTATTTTTTTGACAAAAGGCCATAGGCCTCTTTGGTGTCCGCGTCCATGAGAATGCCCCGGTCGTGGACAGGGTGGCGGACCTGGTGTTGTTTCTGGGAGAGCAATAGTTCCCCCAGGTTTGACCTGGGGTCCATGGCCAGAATCCGGGGGATGAGCCGGGCCGGGATCAGGGGCGGATGGCCGCAGATTTTGTCAAACTCTGGGAGGATAATGGTTTCAAATGGGGCTTTAAATGCCGATGCAAGGCTTCTTATGGTGCCGGGCCGTACGGCGGGAATATCCACCGGCAGCAGGAAAAATCCGAGGCTTTCCGGAGAAACCCGGGCCGCGCCTGTCTGGATGGAGCCGAGCATGCCGGTCTCAAAATCGGGGTTGAACAAAGCCCTGGCACCGGCCTTTTGGACAACGGGTTCCAGAAGGGCATGCTTAAACCCCGTGACCACCAGGATATCCTGGATGCCGCAGCTTTGAAACCGGCGGATCACCACCTCCACCATGGACAAATCACCAAGGGAGAGCAGGGGTTTGAACTGGTGCATGCGGGAGGAGAACCCGGCCGAAGGAATTACGGCAGAAAGGGCCGGGATCATTTGTTCTGGGCTCTGACCTGGATGATTTGGCCGATGATGCTCACGGCAATTTCCGCCGGGGTTTCCGAATCAATATCCAGTCCGATGGGGGAATACACCTGGTCAAGGGCTTTCTGGGAAACGCCTTTTTCAAGAAGGTGGGTGTAGATCTGGTCCCGTTTTTTCCGGCTGCCGATCATCCCGATGTAGGCGGCGCTTGTTTTCATGGCCTGTTCCAGAACCGTCTGGTCGTGGAGATGCCCCCGGGTCAGGATGACAATATAGGCAGAGTTGTCAATTTCCAGGGCATCAAAGGCTGTGGAAAATTTTTTGGCCGCATGGACGGCATGGGCATGGGGAAACCGTTGTGGGTTGGCAAACTCCGCCCTGTCATCCACCACAATGGTGCGGAAATCCAGCAGATGGGCGATTTTTGCCAGCTGGAATCCCACGTGTCCTGCACCAAAGATGTAAAGGGTATCGCTGGCCTGGCTGGGTTCAATGATGAACTCTTCCAAGTTGTGGTTCTGGATCACGGGTGCTGGGCCGGAAAACTGGTTGTCCCCAATGGCATAAAAGAGGTGCTTTGGCAGAAGATTGGGGCCGATAACCGTTCCGTCCGCAAGCACCAGGCATTTTTCCGTTGTAAAGCTTGTCTTGGAAAAGCCTTTTATCCGAGAAACCAGAACATTTTTTTTCCCGCTTTTTTCCTGGGCCGCCATGGCAGTATACACCTGGATCAGATCCGGGGAGGATTCCGGGCCGAAGGTTTCGATCCAGACGGTGAGATCCCCCCCGCAGACCATGTCCAGGCCATCTTTTAGCTGCTGGTTCAGAACAAATTCCTTGATCAGGCACTGGGGGGCGGACATCAGGTCAAGGCAGGTCTCAATGACCCGGGCTTCCACCAGGCCGCCGCCGATGGTCCCGTACAACCGGCCATCCCCGAGGACCACCATTTTGCTGCCCGAAGTTCTGGGGGTGGATCCCTTGTGGGTGATGATGGTGGCCAGGGCAAAGGGAGTGCCCTGGTTTAAAAGGGTGAGTATGTCTTGGGTAAGTGATTCCATGGCAGGGGTCCTAAAAATTATTTTCCAAAATTGCAGGCCGGAAATCGGCACTCTTTACAGGAGGCGCAGAATCCGCCATGTCCCATCTTCACCATATCAGATCGGTGAAGGGTTTCTCCGGCAAGCAGGCGGGGCAGAATCAGGTCGAAAATGGAGGCCCTGTGGTACATGACACAACCGGGAAGTCCCACCACCGGCACATCCTTGATATAGGCCAGCATGAACATGGCACCCGGAAGAACCGGAGCCCCGTAGGAGACAATCTCGCCCCCGGCGGCCCGGATGGCGGCAGGGGTCAGGTCGTCGGGATCCACCGACATGCCGCCTGTTACGGCGATCATCCCGGCGCCTTCTTCAAGCAGTTCCTTTATGGCGGAAACGGTCATGGACAATTCATCGGACACAATTATTTTCCGGGTGATCCGGCTGCCGAGGGCTTCAAATTTTTTTGCGACCACAGGCCCGAACCCGTCCCTGATTCTGCCGGAAAAAACCTCGGATCCGGTGACCACCAGGCCCACATCCAGCCGGGCCATGGGCTTTACCTCAATGAGGGGCCAATGGCGTTTGCAGACCGCTTCTGCTTCAATGACAAGGCGCTCATCAATGGAAAGGGGGATGACCCGGGTGCCGGCCAGCTCCTGGCCCGGTTCCACCACCTGGTTGGTATGCAGGGTGGCAAAGATAACCTCCTGAATCGAGTTCAATTCTTCCAGTGCCCCTACATTGATTTTGAGCAGGCCAAGGTCGGCGGCAAACACCCCCACCTTTCCCTCCTTGGGGTCGCTGATGGAAAGACCCTTGCCCATGGCGGCCCTTGCAATTCGCAGGGCGGCATCGTTTTCATGGACCTCTCCTTCAAGGCCTGATACATAGATGTTTTTTTTGCCCAGGTCCAGCAGTTTTGCAACATCTTCCTGGGTAATGATATGGCCTTTCCTGAAACACGGTCCTTTGAACAGGTCGGGCACAATCTGGGTGATGTCATGGAGCAGCACTTTGCCCACAGCATCTTGAACCGGCACGGCCGCAATTTTTTCTTTTTCATAATATTTCATATCCGTCAACTCCTTGAATTCAGTCCAGCGCCGGTGTCTTTAACAACCTGGGGATCTAACCGCCGAGATTGGGATTGATAAATTCAATCCTGTCATTTTCCGCGATCATACACCTATCATAATTTTTGGGATAAATATACCTGCCATTTTGTTCCACAATGACGTGGGGGTCGCCTTCGCCGAAAAATTCAATGAGTTTCCTGATGGAAAGGCCCTGGGGGATGGTCTCCTCCAAGCCGTTAAATTGGATTTTCATTTTTTTTTGTCCTTGGTTTTTGCCGGGTGGGACCGCAGGCCCTGCAGTCCGGGTTGGGGCTCAGGCAGGTTGTGGTAATCCGCATGTCCAGGCCGGAAATCCGGATCAGCCGGTTTGCCAGGGGTGTTCCGATGCCCAGCAATAGTTTGACAGCTTCCATGGCCTGGATGGAGGCAATCATGCCGGCACATGCCCCCAGAATACCATTGTCCGGGGAGGGGGCTCCGGATTTTGTGGCCGGATCCGGAACAATGCATTCAAAGCAGGCAGTGGTTCCTGGTAAAAAGCTTGAGATCATTCCGTCAAAGCCCTGGACCCCGCCAAAGACCCAGGGCAGGTTATGGCCCCGGCAGGCGCGGTTGATCACCTGCCGGGTCTGGTAATTGTCACACCCGTCCACGACAAGGTCCACCCCTTCCAGGAAACCGTCCATGTTCCCATGGTCCAGCCGCACCTGGGCCGGGGTGATCCGGATGGACGCGTTGAGCTGTCCCAGCCGGTCCGCGGCCGAGGCCACCTTGGGTTTGCCCAGGGAGGTCTCGGCATGGAGAAGCTGGCGGTTCAGGTTGGAAATTTCCACATGATCGGGGTCGCAAATGATCAGATGGCCCACGCCTGCGGCTGCCAGGTATAGGGCCGACAGGGACCCCAGACCTCCGGCACCGGCAATCAGCACCGTTGATCCGGCCAGTCGTTCCTGGCCAGTGGTGCCGATCTGGGCCAGCTTGATCTGGCGGGCATAACGGTCGCTATCCAAAAGAACCATTTTTATCAGCGTTCCTAAGTTTGTCCTTTTCTGTTCTTAACGCAACTTTCGGACTTCGGGTTTGAAGAAAGCCTGACCCCATGAACGAAAGTTGAATCCCTAGCTTGATTTTGCCATCCGGTCCTTATATTCCTGGATGGCAAAATAGACCCGTTCCGGTGTCAGGGGCAGTTCATTGATCCGAACCCCTGCGGCATTGTAAACCGCATTGAGGATGGCCGGTATGGTGGGCATGATGGCGCCTTCCCCTACTTCCTTGGCTCCGTATGGCCCATTGGGTTCGTCGCTTTCCACCACAATGGCCTTGACCCGTGGCATGTCCATGGAGGTGACGATCTTGTATTCGGCAAGGTCGGCGTTCAATACCTGGCCCTTGTCGTTGAAAATCACCTCTTCATGCATGGCTTCTCCGATTCCCATGGAAACCGACCCTTCCATCTGGCCTTCAACGGAAGTCAGGTTGATGGCCTTGCCGCAGTCGTGGGCATCGGTGATGTTGTCAATGGTCACCTGTCCGGTTTCCATGTCCACGGTCACCTCGGCCACCTGGGCCGAACACCCGTAGGCAGGAGAGGTGCCCACGGCCGCGCCCTTGAACTTGCCGCCCAGGTCGTGGGGCTTGTATTTTCCGGTTCCCACAATGGAACCCTTTTCAAGGAAGGCGATTCTGGAGGCCTCTTTAAAGGTCAGGTGCTCGGAATCGGGATTGTCGATCCATCCCCTGTGTTCCTTGATATACCGGGTCCGGAGGGCTGAAAAGTCAGGGGTGTTTCCGGCAAAGGTGATGAATCCGTTTTTGATGTCCAGCTCTTCCAGGGGAACGTTCAGCTGTTCAGCCAGGACTGCCAGGACCTGGGCCTTGGCATGGTCGGCGGCATCCTTGGTGGCATGGCCGGTTATAAGCGTCTGGCGGCTGGAATAGGCACCCAGGTCAACGCCCATGTCCGTGTCCCCGGAAGCCAGGCGGACATGGTCCAGGGGAATCCCCAGGGCTTCTGCGGCAATCATGGCAAAGGCGGTGTCAGATCCCTGGCCTATTTCTGCCGACGCGGTGTAGACAAGGGCGGTTCCCCCGTCTTCGGTGAGCTTGACAATGACCGTGCCGTGAAAGGTATCAGACCGGTAAATGGGGTATCCGGCACCGGACACAAAGAAGCCGCAAGCCATTCCGATGCCTTTGCCGGGGGGCATGTTCCCTTTTTTTCTGTCCCAGTCGGATCCCTTGCGAACGGCCTCGATGCATTCGGACATGCCGAAGGAACTCATGTTCAGGTCGTTGCAGGTGGTGTCCCCTGTGTCCATCATGTTTTTGATGCGCAGTTCCATGGGGTCCATGCCGATTTCTTCGGCAATCATGTCCACCTGCTGCTCGAACAGGGCACGGGCAATGACCGCCCCGTGTCCCCGCTGGGCACCGCAGGTGGGTTTGTTGTTGTAAACCCGGTACCCGTCATAGCTCATGTTGGCAATTTTGTAGGGACCGCCCAGAAGGGAGCCTGTGTAATAGACGGTGGCAATGCCGAAACTGGTATAGGCCCCGCCGTCCAGCCAGCACTCATGCTTGATGGCCATGAGGGTCCCGTCTTTTTTGGCGCCCGTGGTAATGGTGTGGGAGAACTGGTGCCGGGCCCTGGCATACATGAACACCTGTTTCCGGGTAAAGTTCATCTTGACCGGTTTCCGGGTTTCACGGGCCAAAATACAGCAGGCAAGTTCCATGGGGTTGGCAGCGGCCTTGATGCCGAAGCCTGCGCCCACATAGGGTTTTTTAACCCGTACCATGCCCACATCCATGCCCAGAACCATTGCCACGGTGCGCTGGACATAATGGGGCACCTGGGTGGAGCTGACCAAGGTGAGGACGCCCCGGTTGTCAAATTCGGCAAT
>JAHIVS010000056.1 GCA_018816605.1 Pseudomonadota bacterium | reverse complement strand
TCGGCAAAGGGGTTGGCAGCAGCGCCCACAAACATTCTGGGCGGGCAGCGGATCTCGTCTCCCCCTAAAAATTTCCCCTCATCCCGCATGTGCCGTACGGTCTGGACCAGCTGCATGGAATCCAGATCATGGACATTCTGTCCCTGGGCGCAGTCTCCAAAGCTCTGGTGGTCTCCGGACAGACAGAGAATGTTGGGAATATCAAAGGAGGCCGCCCCCAGGATATCGCTTTGGAGGGCCACCCGGTTCCGGTCCCTTGTGACCATCTGGAGAATGGGCTCAATTCCCATCAATTTGAGGTGGATACAGGCGGCAAGGGAAGACATGCGTGTCATGGCGGTCTGGTTGTCCGTTACATTCACCGCATCCACATGGTTTTTGATCAGATTCCCCTTTTCTTTTATTTCTGCAGGATTGCTGCCCCGGGGGGGGCCGCATTCCGAGGTAACGGCCAAGAGTCCCTGCTTTAATATCTTTTCAAGTTTACTGGATGTATTTAGCGTCATAGTGCTGCCTCCTCTCTGCGGACGGTTCGAGGTCCGCCGGCCCTGTCCGTTGACCAGTCCTTGATGGGGGCCAGGATTTCATAGGCTTCCAGCCGGCCCAGTGCCTTGAGCCGGTCGATAATCAGCTGCCAGGCACAATCCAGATCCTTGTTGATCTCGCATTTGCCGTTGGTGGACCCGCCGCAGGGACCGTTCAGCACCCGCTTGGCACACCGGGCGACAGGGCAGATTCCCCCGGTCCTGGCCAGGATGCAGGAACCGCAGGCCTGGCACCTTTCCGTCCAGACCCCGCGATCTTCATTGGCCCCCAGGCAGATGGTATTGACCCCGGGAATCACGGGCATGGTCGTATAGGTTTCCGCTGTGAACTGGATACCCACGCCGCAGGCAAGGGAAATAACCGCATCATAGTCATCTATTTTCCCCCGGATCTCCTCTAAGTACTCATGGTCGCACTGGCGCTCAAGGGTGTGTTCGTCAATGGTTTTTTCCTGTCCCCGGGCGGCATAATAAATTTTTAAAGCCGAGGCCAGCACCTCCACCTCTTTTTTGCCGCCTGCCTCACACACCGTGACACATTCATTGCATCCCAATACCAGAATTCGCTTATACGCCTTTATTTCTCCAATGATTTCCTGAATTGGTTTTTTTTCTGCGATAATCATAAAAATTCCCCATATTAATGGTTGAACCATACCTTTTCCGATTCCCGGATCAGGCTGCATCCGGTCTTTTTGTCTGTGAATTTTTCACAGGGCTTGGCCCGAGATCCTTGATTGTTTGGGTCATCTCCAAAGCAATTTGCGCAAACCTGGGCCCCATGGCAGAGGAAAGGTTGAACATTTGTACCCGTTCCGGCTCCATCTCAATCTGCCCAAGAATCTTTTGAACCCTGTGCACTCTTTTTTTGGCGTCCAGGTTCCCGGTCAGGAAATGACATTCCCCTTCAAGGCATCCGGCGATCATCACCCCGTCAGCCCCTTGCTCAAGGGCGTTTAAAATATGGATCACATCGATTCTTCCAGTGCAGGGCACCTGGATGATCTTGATGTTGGACGGATAGGCGAGCCGCATGGATCCGGCAAGATCGGCTGCGGCATAGGCACAGAATTTACAGCAAAACCCGATGATCTGGGGTTCAAAATTGTCTGCCATTGTTTCTCTCCTTATTTGATGTCTGTGGATCTTTTCCTTATAAAATTCAGGCAAAAAGAGCGGCCGCTTTTTCATTGATCTGCCGGTCTGTGAAATGGTTCAGACCGATGACCTTGGCCGGGCATTCTGCCGCACACACCCCGCAGCCGTGGCACAGGGCCGGTTCTATGAAAGCATGCCCGTCCACAATTTTCGGGACCCCATAGGGGCAGCTTCTCACACAGACAAGGCACCGGGCGCAGCGTTCAGGGAACAGATTCTGGGCCACCACCCCGCCCACAGAAATGCTGTCCTGGGACAGAATACGGGCGGCCCGAGACACGGCGGCCTTGGCCTGGGCAATGGTCTCGTCAATGGCTTTGGGATAATGGGCAAGGCCTGCCAGAAAAATACCTTCCGAAGCAAAATCCACGGGCCGCAGCTTGGCATGGGCTTCGTTCAGAAACCCGTCTGCATTCACCGGCACCCGGAACAATTCAAACAGTTCCCGGTTTTCATTGGGAAGAATGGCGGCTGCCAGCACTACAAAATCAGCGACCAGCAGAATATCCCTTCCCAGAATGATTTCCCTGGCCCTTACCATGAGCCGGCTGTCTGAATCTAATACCACCTCTGGCCCCTGTTCTTCTTCGTACCGGATAAAAATCACCCCAAGATTCCGGGCATGGGTGTAAAGATCCTCCCGCACCCCATATGTCCGGATATCCCGGTAAAAGATATAAATTTGGGTTTCAGGACGTTTCTCCTTGATTTTGATGGCCTTTATAATGGAGTTGGTACAGCAGATCTTGCTGCAATAGGGTCGTTGTTCATTTCTGGATCCCACGCATTGGATAAAAACAATACTTTGGGCTTTGAAAACAACCGGGTCTTTCTGTTCCAGGACCGCATTCAAGTCCAGGTGGGTCATCACCCCGGGATGACGGCCGTAAAGATACTCTTCGGGTTGATACTCATGGCCCCCCGTGGCCAGGATCGTGGCCCCGTGGGCAATGGTGGTGGAGTACACTTGCTGGCCCTCAATCCCGGAGATCAGACCTGTGGAAAAATTTCCCGTGATGCCCCGGGTTTCCACCACCTCGGTATTCAGATAGGTTTTAATCTGCGGGTGGTCTGCGATCTTTTTTGCCAGATCCCCAAGATAAGGCGCCACCTGTTCTCCCTGGGCCGTGGTCAGCACTTTTTGGGCCACACCGCCCAAAGTGCCGGACCGTTCCACCAGAAACACCTCAAAGCCCTGGGTTGCCGCAGACAGGGCCGCCTCCATACCGGCGATCCCCCCGCCCACCACCAGAAGCGCTTTAATGACATCAAGAGAAGTCTGGTAAAGGGGTTCCACAAAATTCACCTTGGCCACGGCCATGGAGACCAGCTCCTTGGCCTTTTGGGTGGCCTTGTGTGGTTCGTTCATGTGGACCCAGGTGTTCTGGTCCCTGATATTGGCCATTTCAAAAAGATATTTGTTGAGCCCTGCCTCCCGGATGGTTTCCTGAAACAAGGGTTCATGGGTCCGGGGGGAACAGGATGCCACCACCACCCGGTTGAGACGATTGTCAATGATCACCTGCTTGATCTTGTCCTGGGTGTCCTGGGAACAGGTGAAAAGGTTATCCTCCACATGGACCACGTGGGGAAGCGTTGC
>JAHIVS010000055.1 GCA_018816605.1 Pseudomonadota bacterium | reverse complement strand
TTCCCTTTTCTGTTCTCATCAAAACACCTGGACTGGCGAACATCACTCGGGTCACCCTGGTTCCCTTTGCCGGCTCCCCCATGATGTTCAAGCCGGAAATTCTGGACTATCCGGCCTTTGTCATTGTCAGCTGCGGTAAAGAAGCCCTCCATCCGGCCCTTGGCGGGCCTTTTTCCATTATTTTCCCCGTCGAACAATACCCGGGACTCAAGGACCTGGTTCCGGAATCCGGCGCCCTGTTTTTCCTGGGGAAAATCATTGTCGAGTGAGCTTGTTGAGTGAAATTTTTACAAAAAATACCCTTTAGAAAAACACTCCAGACAAAGCTGCTGGTTTCTGTATTTATTATTGTGAGCCTCATGATCCTTTCGATCACCGCTGTGGTGGCCATTATCGTAAAACAGCAGTTTCAGCAGACGGAATTGAATCGGATCTACTATGAAACCGATGCCATGAAAAAAAGGCTGGGGCACCTGATGTATGGTCGAAATTTTCGGTATCTCATGATGACATTGTCCAATGCAAAAGCGGCAAATCCGTCTATTTTGTATTTTGTACTCACCGATCAAACTGGAAAGATTCTGATTGCGGACAATGAGACCTTTATCGGCCAAAACCAATTCCCCCTGGCAAGAATTATGGACGAACACACCCCTTTGTATGTCCATACGGATCGGGTGAAAAAGGATATGAGCCGGGATGTGTTTAAGATTTATGTGTCAACACTTACGGCAGATATCTTTGACAAGGGATCCATCCATGGCCGGAATCGGGAACTGATATTTGATGCCATCTGGGAAATCACTTATATGGGCGAGCCCCTGGGCAGTCTCCGGGTGGGGTTTTCAAGACAGGATGTGAAACAGCATCTTTGGATGCTGGGGGGCATTATGCTGGGAACCGGATTCCTGGTGCTCCTGGTCACCCTGTTCCTTATTTTTCTGGTGATTCGGAAAAACATGTCCTCTCTGGCCGCCTTTGTGGGTCAATTGTCCATGCTTCGCCAGAGCCATGATGGGAAAAATCTGAGGACCAATCTGGCATCCATTTGCCTGGAGGAGAATACTACAGAAGCAGAAGAGGTCCGGAATTTAAAACTGGCCTTTAATAATATCCGGGAGTTGTTTGTCTCAAGTTGGGATCAGCTTGAGGACCACCAGCACAACCTGGAGCAGAAGGTGGAGAAAAGAACCAGGGAATTGCATGAGATCAATGCACAATTGACCCTCCAGATCCGGGAAAGAAAAGAGATTGAATCCAGGCTTTTAACCGTTCAGAAGCTTGAGGCCATCGGCACTCTGGCCGGCGGGATCGCCCATGAATTTAACAACCTGTTCATGGCCATTACCGGATATGCTTCCCTGATCCAGAAACTGACAGACCCAGGTCATCCCAATATTGAAAAAGCCGAAAAAATCCGTAACCTGGTTGACACAGGCTCCCAGTCCATCCAGCAGCTTTTGGGATTTGCCAGAAGCGGAAAATACGACCCGGGCCCTTTGAACCTTAACGAGGTGCTCAGGCAAAACCTGGGCATCTTTAGCCGCAGCAGAAAAGACCTGGTGATCAGGACGGTCTACAGCCCTGACCTGTGGAGTGTTCATGCGGACAGGTCCCAGATGGAGCAGGTCATTATGAACCTTTTGCTCAACGCTTCCGAGGCCATGCCGGAAAAAGGGGATTTGCGTGTGGAAACCCGGAATGTGGTGCTTGATAAAAAGCCGGTCTCCCTGGAAAAAGTGGTGTCCGGCCGTTTTGTCCTTTTTTGTATGGAAGACAAGGGCCGGGGCATTGACAAGGAGATACTCCCAAGAATCTTTGATCCGTTTTTTACCACCAAGCGGATGGGGGTTGGAACGGGGATGGGTCTGGCCGCTGTGTTCGGTATTACGGAGAATCACGGGGGCGTAATAACCGTTGACAGCAGGCCGGGAGAGGGGAGCGTATTCTGCATTTATCTGCCTGCCCTGGAAAGCAAATCTTGATAAGAGAATCCTAAATGAAAAATCCATATGCCCGGTTGGTAATTTATAATTTTGACGGTGTGCCGGCCCCTGACGGTCTTTTGGAAAAGGATGAACGGTTCCTGGGCACCTGGGAGGAGGAAGAGACGGCCTTTGTCTTTTTTTCCAGACCGGCGGCCTCCCTGATTGAACAGATAAGGACCAGAAATCCCCGGATAACACTGGTTGAAACCTATGAAATGACCTGTGAGCAATGG
This sequence comes from Pseudomonadota bacterium, assembly GCA_018816605.1. Next base: position 5,017 of record JAHIVS010000055.1, on the reverse strand, counting down.
CACGGGGACAAGATCGAACCCTATTTTGTGGAAAATCTTTGCATTGCCCCGCCCTGGGATCGACCTGGAAAAGATGAAAAACCTGAATTTCGGGAGATCCTTTTGGATCCGGGGGTGGTTTTCGGCACAGGTCGGCACCAGACCACGGAAGACTGCCTGACACTGGTTCATCGGCTGTGTACCCGGGAAAAGATTAAAACGGTTCTGGACATTGGTACGGGCACAGGAATCCTCTCTCTGGGGGCTGCCGCCCTTGGATGTGAAAAAATTCTGGCCTGTGATTTCAACCTGCTGGCCGTGAAAACCACCCTAAAGAATATACGCCTCAATGGATTTGAAAACCAGATACTTGCCTTTCAGGCAAGGGGGGAAGAGGTGATCCCCATCCCCTGTGATCTGCTGGTGGCCAATATCCACTATGATATCATGCAGCACTTGATCGAACACCCCTCTTTCCTGGAAAAAAAATGGTTTGTCCTGTCCGGGCTTTTAAATTCAGAGACCACCAGGATCATGGCATCCCTTTCTGCAAAAAAGGTCCATGTCATTGAACGGCGATGTCCCGACGGGATCTGGAATACCCTCCTGGGCAAATGTTAGGTCAGTCGATATGTCCGGACGGCTCGGCCGAACTTACCAGGAAAGCGTTTTGGCGTTGTCCTGGAATAGCGCACCTCCCGTAAGGTCCGGGTTGCTGACCTTTAATCCTGTCAATAAATCGGCTTCCTTAACACCATAGTGTTTAATGCACATGGGGCAGATCAAGACCGTCGCCCCTTTGTTCATTAGCTCGCCCAGAGCCTTCTGGTGGTTGGCGAACTTGGCGGAGTTCGCCTTTGAACCAATATTCACCCCCGTGTCATTGAGGAAAATGGTAAGCGGATGGCCACGGTCAAATTGATTCTTTCCGAAGGAAATTGCCATATTGGCTCTGTGGGAATCATCGGTGGTCAGATTCACAAACAGTGGGTCAGTGTCTCCTGCAAAGGCAGGCATTCCGATGCTGCCAACGATGAAAGCAAGGGCAACTAGCAATTTGGAAAATAGTTTCATTTGCATCTCCTTTGGGCTGATAAAAAATTAAACCAAAACCGCTATCGGTGCGTGCAGAGAATCCTTTTATTCGTTTCGTTCTTCCAATACTTCTTTTAATACGCTCAATGCCGTATTGGCTGCCGGCACACCGCCGTAGATGCTGGTCTGGAATATCACTTCTGCAATTTCTTCTTTGGTGCACCCCACATTTAGGGCCGCATGGGTATGGAGCTTGAGTTCATCGGGTTTGGAAAGTACGGTCAGGGCTGCAACCGTGATTAGCTGGCGGGTGGTATGGGGGATTTTTTCTCTGGCATACATCTGGCCGGTGATGTACAGAGACATGTCCTTTGCAAGGTCCTTGTCAAAATGGCGCCATAAATTATAGGGTTTGTCCTCGTCCTTGACCGTTGAGAAATAGAGCTTGGCGGTTTCGCCTGTTCGTTTGGAAATTTCTTTGGGATCCATGGGCGTTTCTCCTGTTCGGGGTGTTTGGGGTCAATTGTCAATTGGGGTCAGGCTTGTGTTATTGGGTTTTATCCAAAACCCAATAACACAAGCCTGACCCTGTGAACTGTGAACTTATCGGTTGGCTTTTTTGACGCCCAGCTGATCCAGGGCAATGATCATTTTACAGATATTGGCAGAGCCTTCCACCATGGAATAGGTGGGGGCATCTCTATAGTATCTGGCCACGGGGTATTCAGTGGAGTATCCATAGGCACCCAGGATTCTCATGGCAAAATTGGAACACTTGGTGGCCACCTCTCCTGCAAAGTATTTGGCCATGGCCACATCCAACCCGTTGTTGAGTTTGCCCTGATCCTTGGCCCAGGCAGCCTTGTACACCAGGAGGCGGGCGGCTTCTATTTCCGTTGTCATCTGGGCGATCATATCCTGGTTCATCTGGAATTCGCCGATTTTTTTACCAAATTGTTTTCTTTCATTGCAATACTTGGTGGCGGCATCCAGGCAGGCCTGGGAGAGTCCCACACCGCCGGCGGCGGCTGAAAGGCGAGTCTGGTTCAGGGAGGAGAAAACAATTTTTGTGCCGTCTCCGGGTTTGCCCAGAATATTTTCCTTGGGAACTTTGACGTTGTCCAGAAAAAGTTCTCCTGTGGGGGAGGAGTGGGAGCCCAGTTTGTCAAGGGATGATGTTTTGATGCCGGCAAAATTTTTGGGTTCGATGACAAAGGCGGAAAGCCCCTTGGAGCCGGCGGCCTTGTCCGTATAGGCATAATAAAGAAGGCAGTCTGCCACATTGGCATTGGAGATCCATGTTTTGGATCCGTTCAAAAGCCAGTGGTCCCCCTTGTCTTCTGCTGTGGAGGCCATGGCCATCACATCGGAGCCGGCATCGGATTCCGTAATGCCGAAGCCGCCGATATATTCAGCGGTGCAGAGCTTTTCCACATATTTTTTCTTTACCGCGTCATTGCCGTATTTGAAAATGGTGTAGGCGCAGCCCAATACCTGCATATTCACCTGGACCCTTAGGGAAGAAGAAATCTTTGCCAGCTCTTCGGTAACGATCATGGCAGCCATGAACCCCATGTCTTCTCCGCCGTATTCTTCGGGAATGACGGTACCGAAATATCCCAGTTCTCCCAGGGGCCGCATGACCTCTTTTATGGGCAGATAGTGCTTTTCATCCCATTCGTCTGCATAGGGTTCAATCTGTTTTTTTGCAAAGTTCCGGACTTCTTTCTGGAGCATCTGAAGCTCGGTTGATAGTTTAAAATCCATTTTTCCTCCTCATTGTTAGGTGTCAGGTAACTATAAATTTAGGGGGTGGTTTTTCCCATGGCCTTTGAAAAAGACCGGGCAGCACCCGTTAATATGCGCGTACAATTTGAAAGGTGATCCTGGGCAGCAAGTCTTATTTCCGGTATTGCCAGACTCAGACTTGCCAGAATATCGCCTTTATAATTAAAAACAGGGGCACTCAAAGAGCCAAGTCCCGGCGTCCGTTCTCCCAGACTTACGGCATATCCCTGGTGTTTAATTTTTTCCAGTTCATCCTGCAATTTATCCGGATCAACAATGGTGTTCTCTGTCAGAGGCAAAAGTTTTGTGGCTTTAAAATAGTCTTTTTTAAAGGCATCCGAGGAAAAAGCCAGAAGGCATTTGGCGGACGCACCGGCATAGAGCGGCGACTGGTTTCCGATGGGCATACCTGCCCTTAGAACCTTGTGGGATTCTATGGTGTCGATACAGATACGCATACTGCCCTCAATAACGTTCAGGTGAACGGTTTCAAGGGTGGCCTTTGCCACTTCCTCCATATAGCTTTTACCGATGCCGGTGAGGTTGTTGGAGGTGTTCAGGTTTTCAAGGAAGCGATAAAAGATATTACCGATATAGTACTGACGGGTTTTTGGATCCTGGCGGATGAATTCATAGGATTTGAGCACCTGGAGGATCCGCTGCACCGTTGCCGGGCTGAATTCAAGCTCCGCTGAGAGTTCCCGGATGCCCCACCTGGGCTTGGTGTCCTGGAATTTGAGCATGATCTCAAGGGCCTTTTCAATGGCATTGAGCTTTTTGGGATCTTTTGGCAGCATGGTTTTCCTTTGGCTAGAGGATCAATTTTTCCGGGTCTGTTTTTTCCCTCAGGATTTTCAATTCGCTGGGCATGGGCGCCTCCAATTGGGTGGCACAAGAAATATCAAGGTCAAAACTTACCCTTTTTTTCACCTGTTCCGGGTCTATGCCCGGATAGGTTTCTTTGAGAAACATTCGTTTGCTTGTCCTTTCAAATCCCATGATTCCCATGTCCGTGATAACAACGGAAGGACCCCTGGCCGCAATACCGGTTCGGGCCCGGCTGGTACCGCCTTCCATCCAGCCCGGGCTGGTCATGTAGGGAAGTTTCTCCACAAATTTTCTTCTTTCCAGTTTCATGAAAATGATATTGGTATTCACAAAGGAGGCCACATCACAGGCGCCGCCGCTGCCGGCAAATCGTGCTGTTACATGGCCATACTCTCCGATCATGGTTGAATTCAGGTTCCCATAGGGGTCAATCTGGGCTGCGCCGATGATGCCCACGATATTGGCTCCTGTCTTTTTGTTTTGCATGAATGAAAAAGCTTCCACAAGGGAACAAAAAACAGACGCCCCGTACATTACCCTGGAATCGGAAACAGCCAGGGGCAGTTTTTCCAGCCGGGAATCAATGGCCCCGCTTTCAAAAAAAACCATGCATCCGGGGGCGTATATGTGCTTGGCCGCCACGGCCGCCAGCATGGATAGGCCCGTACCGCAGAGGACAATATCCTTGTCTTTGATCCGGCGCGCTGCAGACAGCACCATTATTTCCTGGGCGGAATAGTCCATTATTTTCTCTTTATCCGATCGGAATATCCGGTTGCAGGATCTGCCAGGATCTGTGAAATCCTTGGGCCGCAGGCTTTTTCAACCACCTGGGAATGATCATTTGTCGATAGGATATAATCGCATATAAATGCGTCAAACCCCGGCTGATTTGCCGCTGTCTCCTTGTACCAATTTAAAAATTGAACATCATAGTCATATCGCCCGTAACAGGCGGTTGGGTAGGCACCAAAGGGCACGTGTACAACGGCATCCACACAGAAAGAAGGCAGCTGGTTGTTCTGGGGAGCCTGGCTGAGTGCGCCCGGCGGTGCGATTTCTTCACAGGTGACGATCACGTGGCGGGCCGCCTTTGCCTGGTCCACATCACAAAAGGTCAGGCCTTCAATGCGGGTGGTGCCCGAGGCGTCTGCTGTCTGGGCATGGAGGATGGTGACATCCGGCCGGATGGCGGGCACCAATACGATTTTTTCTTTCGGGCTTGTCCGGGAGAAAGGGTCCTCCATGACCACCAGTTTCTGGTTGGGCAGTCGTGCCTCCTTGTTTCGAAGGGCCGGGTCAAATCCCCATTTTTCAACAATGTCGGTTCCCAGGGAAGAATAGGTGGGCAAAAAGGGAACCCCCATGGCCCCTGCCAGGAATCGCA
>JAHIVS010000412.1 GCA_018816605.1 Pseudomonadota bacterium | reverse complement strand
CGCTACGAAAAGGGGGCAAAGGTGATTGATGATATCTTCAAAAGCACCGGGGCCAAAAAAATTGTTCACGGCAGGTTTGGTATCGGATTGCATTTAATGGGCTGCTGTGCGATTGGCACGGACCCTTCCACCTCGGTGATAGATCCTGAATTCAGGCTCCATGGGGTTAAGAATATCTTTGCGGCAGATTCCAGTATTTTTCCCAATGCACCGGGGATTAATCCGTCACTCACCATCATGGCACTTTCCAAAAAGGCTAGTGCCAGCATATTAAGGAACCGATAAGATGATTGCTAAAATTATTAAAAATAAAGCGCCGAAAAATAAAATGCCCCAAAATAAGATGATTTCAAAATATTTTTCCCCCTCCCAGTTAAAGGGGTTGTTAAAAACAGGAGATGTGATTCTTCCGGGAACCAAGGAATCCCCCTCTTTTTCCTCCACCGGGTGCATTTGCCATATTGACCGAATGGCAAAATACATGGCCGAAGACGACCTTCAGGGGTTGCAAATGGTCTTCTCTGTTTTAAGGTGGAGCCCCAAATGGGTCATCGTCCTTCTTATGAAATTGTGCAATCATAGCAACTCTTTTCCTTCTTTTATCGGTGCGGGCCTGCGAATGCTTGAAATCGGACTCAAAGGGGTTACCCTGTCTCCCTATTATGCCAACCTTACGGCTTCCGGCTATGACGGTAAAAAAGTTTATGATGCCATTGACTGGCACCCGAAAATGATTGTCAACGAGGATGGGGTCCCTTTGAAACAAGTTCCTGTCAACCTGGAAAACCCTACCCCTGAAGATGTGGCAGCACTTTATAAAAAGGCCACGGCTGCCGGTCCTGAGATCCGGGAGTGGGGGGTGAAAAAAAGGGTGGCGTTTATAACAAACCTCAAGGCGGTTATTCTTGAAAACCAGGAATATATCCTTGACCGGCTCCAGGCAGACACGAAAAAATCTCGTTTTGACGCAATTACCGCCGAAATTTTTGGGGTTTTGGATTTTCTGGATTATCTTGAAAAAAATGCCGTCAAAATTTTGTCCGACCGCAAGGTGCCGACGCCCTTTGCCCTGATGGGTAAACGCTCAAAAGTGTATTTTGAACCTCTGGGAGTAGCTTTGCTGATTTCTCCCTGGAATTATCCTTTTTACCAGGCCATTGTTCCCATTTGCCAGGCCTTTATTGTGGGCAATTCCGTGGTTTTCAAGCCCTCCTCTGATACCCCCCTGAAGGGGCTGGTGGAAGAATTGCTTGCCCAGGCCGGGTTTCTGCCCGGATGGGTCCAGATCGTTTATGGTGAAGGGCGTAAAATTGGTAATGCCCTGGTGGACGGACGCCCGGATAAAATATTTTTAATCGGCAGTCAGACCGTGGGGAAAGCGATCATGGAACGGGCGGCCCAATATTTGATTCCCGTTGAATTGGAGTTGGGTGGCAAAGATCCCATGGTGGTGTTTGAGGATGTCAATATAGAGAGGGCCGCTGCCGGTGCCATCTGGGGGGCGTTTACCACCACAGGCCAGTCCTGCACCTCTGTGGAACGGCTGTTTATTCAGGAAAGTATTTATGAACGCTTCAAGGAAACCCTTGTCAAAGAGACCTTAAAGCTTATCCAGGCAACCGATGATGACGGCAATGCCGACATCGGCCCCATGACCACCCAGGGTCAGGTGGAAACCATTGCCGCCCAGGTGGCAGATGCCAAGGAAAAAGGCGCCATCTTTCTCACCGGGGGGGACTGGGACGGCCTGTCCAATTTTGTGCCGCCCATGATTGTTGAAGGGGTGACAAGCCAGATGACCATTGACCGGGAGGAAAATTTTGGGCCGCTGCTGCCCATTTATTCTTTTGCAAGTGAAGCCCAGGCCATAGAGCTTGCCAATGATCCGGAATACGGGTTGTCCGCCAGCGTCTGGTCCCAGGATATTAAGCGGGCAGACCGGGTGGCAAGGCATATTTACACCGGCAATGTTTCCATCAACAATGTCATGCTCACCGAAGGCAACCATGCCCTGCCCTTCGGCGGGGTGCAGAAAAGTGGATTCGGACGGTATAAAGGCGAGTTCGGGTTTTATGCCTTTGCCAATATCAAGGCCGTTCTCATTGATCAGAACAGTGCAAAGATGGAGGCCAATTGGTTTCCCTATACGGCAAAAAAATACCAGATTTTTTCAGACCTGACCCGTGCCCTGTATTCACCGGGCAGGATATCCGGTTTGATTAAGAGCGCCTATTATGGGCTTAAACTTGAGACCTATGTTAAGAAACTTTCCAAGAAAGGTCGGAAATAGGAAAATGGTCCCCCTGAATCTGATGGATTCAGGGGGACCAGGGGACGGGGGGAATCGGATAAAAAGAAAATCACAGGTGATTTCGCACTCTTAACCCGCCTTTTCTTTCCATTAAGCCGTTCGCTGACCTCTCCTTTGAGACTCATTTCAAATTCGAAAAAGGGTATCTAATATATTTGAGTGAATCGAACCTATACTGAAATATCTGCCACAGGTCTGTCCTTTTGATCTGCCCGGATGCTCACCAGCCGATGGTGATACCTGCCCTGGTGGCGATTCTTTTTTGGTCAAAGGCCGTGGAAACACCGGCATTGACCACCACGTGGTCGCTGAGGTAGTGAAACACCCCAAGCGCAATGGCCTGGGAGGACTGGTAGCTGCCGAAACCTGCGGACAATTGGGTGGTGCCGGCAGTCTTTGGCAGGGGGACCAAGGCGGAAAAGGCTGATGCCAGGGCGCCGACATCACCGATATGCTTGTCCAGCCGCCCGACGGCCTGGTTCAACTGAGACAGATTGACCGCATCTTGGGGATCGATGCCGTCGGCCACATGGGTGATGCGGCGCTGCTGGCTGCTGTTGCCCACGGAAACCGTATCGGCCTGGTCTGCCACGGCGTTTTGCCCGATGGCCACACTGCCGGGGGCATTGCTTTCCACAACGGCATTCTGGCCCAGGGCGGTTCCGCCGGCCGACCCCGTTGCCACCCGGGCATCGGCTCCCAGGGCAACAGAGTTCTCTGAATCCACCCGGGTGTTGGCCCCAACGGCCACGCTGCCGTCCGCCGTCACCGTGGACCGGTACCCCACCGCCGTATCCCGTTCCCGGGCCGAGGCCCCGCTGCCCAGGGCCGTGGAACCGAATCCCGAGGTGGCCGCTTTCTCGGGCGGGGCATTGCTGCCGCTGGTAACGCTGAAACCGTCTGTCTCTGCCTCAAGGGCCGAAATCTGGGTCGTGTGGCCGTCTATTCCGGCCTGAAGTCCCTGGTCTGCCGCTTCCAGGGCGGTGTCCGCGGCCGACCGGGTTGCTGCCTCGGTGTTCAGGCTGTTTTCCAGGGCGGTATCTGCAGCCGATCGGGTTGCGGCCTCGGTGGTCAGGCTATTTTCCAGGGCGGTGTCCGCTGCCGATCGGGTGGCGGCCTCGGAGTTCAGGCTGTTTTCCAGGGCGGTGTCGGCTGCTGATCTGGTTGCTGCCTCGGCGTTCAGGTTGTCTTGCAGGGCGGTGTCGGCGGCTGCTCTGGTTGCTGCCTCGGCGGCTGAGCTTGTGGCTGTTATGGCGTTCAACCTGTTTTCCAGGGCTGTATCTGCGGCCAATCTTGTGGCTGCCTCGGCGTTCAGGCTGTTTTCCAGGGCGGTGTCTGCTGTTGATCTTGAATTTGCCTCGGTATCCACCTGGCCCTTGGTGGCCCCATCCGTGGAATCGATGCCGTCGGCCAGGTGAGTGATCCGCCGCTGAAGAGTTGCGTTTCCCACGGACACCGTGTTGGCCTCATGGGCTTCGGCCCCCTGGCCCAGTGCGACAGCGCCGCTTGCTGTCGCCTTGGCATTGTTTCCAATGGCAATGGTATTTGCCGCTGTGGCCGTGGCGCCGGTTCCCATGCCGATGTTGTTGTCGCCCGTGACCGTGGCCCCCATCAGGCCAACATTGTTTTTGCCGGTGACTGTTGAATTTTCCCCGGAAACCAGATTGCTCCTTCCGGATACCTTGTTATGATACCCGCTGACCGCATTGCCACTGCTGTGATTATAAACCGTGTTACGATACCCGCTGACCGAATTATTATCGCTGTCATTATCAACCTTGTTACGATACCCGCTGACCGAATTATTATCGCTGTCATTATCAACCTTGTTATTATACCCGCTGACCGCATTGGAATCACTGCTATTATCAACCGTGTTCCATACCCCGTTGACCGCATTATTCTCGCTGACATGATCAACCGTGTTTTGATCCCCGCTGACCGAATTATTATTGCTCGTAACCGTGATATTAATCCCGTCGAAGACCGAAGGACCAGCAAACAAAGGTTTTGGTGCCGCAATGTGAAACCCAACCAAGACCAAGGCCAATAAAATGACAGGAAATTTCCTGGAGGCCTTATATGTGAAAAATTTTTCCATTGTTTCTTCCTCATCAGAATATCAAAATCAAACTTTATACTCAAAACTGGTTCAAAAGAGCAAATAAAAAACCTGTGAAAACCAGTGAAAGTATTGTAAGGCTTTAAAATAAACGTAAAATTTTGGATTCAAGAGTAATCTTAAAAGCGGTTAAACTAGAAAACATGCCGAAATTATACCCTGCTCAAGAGGGTTAAAGGCAATTTTTAAGACGGGTTACCTGGGTTTTTAAATTTTTTTTCAACCCTTCTGACTCTTCACAGGCGGCCAGGACAAATTCGGCCGTATTGAGAATGGTTTTCCAGCGGGGCCTGGCCGGCAGAGTGGCAATGTTCAGATATTTGTTCAGGGTCTGGGTCCTGGCATATCCGTCCTTTTCGATATAGATGCTCCAGAATCCGGATTTATCGGCAAGCTCGGTATTTGTGGTCCGGGTGGCGGCAGCCCACAGGGTGCAGGAGGCATTCATCACCTGAACCCCAAGAAGCCGTTTGGCTTCAGCATTTGGTGAGTCTGACGGCGGGTCCTGGATTTTGTCCAGCAATTGGATAAGGGTGTTGAGGGTCTCCTGTTCTTCCCCGGTTAGATTCTCCCGGTTCTGCCGGTTCAGCAAATTGTCTGCCTTCTCGATTCTTCCCTGGTTTCGGTTCAGTTGACTGATCAGCTTGAGCGGTTCGGAAGGGGGGAGGGGCTCTTTTCTGGCCTTTTTAAGGATCATAACCATCAGCTCTTCATTTTCCAGGTCAAGAAGGGAAGCCGTGATATCGACCCGAAGGGGGGGGTGACCCAGGCAGTTAACCGCCACATTTTCAAGATGTTTTTCTACCGGGGGCAAGACTTGGGACACAAACAGACTGTACGTTTCCCCTGACAGTTGAGGTAGCAGGTCACCCAGGGCCTTGCCGAGCAGGTGGTTTGGTTCGTATCCGGTAAGGGCCTTTACCGCCTGGTTGGAAAAGATGATTTTTTGTTCGGGTGTGATTGCCACAAGGGCGTCCTCCACCCGGTTGAGCATTGACGACAGCCTTCCCTGCATCACCTTGAGCTTCAATTCCCTTTTTTCCCGGATATCCAGTTCTTTTTTCAGCCGTAGATTTTCTGTGGCAGTATCAACGGCCTGGGAAAGCGCCCTGTTCTGCTGCCGGAGACGGCCGGTCAGCTGTTCAACGGCTGAAAAGGCTCTGGAAAAACGGACCGAAATAAGAAATGAGTAGGACAGGATAAAGAAAAAAGCGCCAAAGGGCACCAGATTTGCTGTATTGATAATGTGCAGGTCGTTGAGGATGTCATTGACACAGGTCAAGGCCAAAAGCAGGTATCCGGGTATCAGAAAATGAATATTTTCCTTTTTTTTAACCAGGTCATGAATGAACATGCCGAACAGATACAGGATTGTACCGGCCTGAATCAATAAAAAGTAAAGCAGCATTGGGTCAAAGGCATTGGGCGGCGTCAGAAGGATGTAGATGACAAACAGAACGCCGAGAATCTGGGAAATCCGGTTGATGGTTTCAGCCCGACGGTTGGGAAAAAGGGCATGGTAAAACATGACCATCAGGGCCGGCATGACGCCAAAGGGCAGGAGAGTGGCATCAATGGACATCCGCCAGGGTAGAGAGGGAAAAAGTTCGGCCATCAGACACCCTGTGTTGACACCGAAAAGGGTCTGGGAGGCCCACATCACACAGTAAAGTCCGAAATAAAGATTGGAATCCTCGTTCCGGCGTATGGAAAACAGGGCAAGGTGATAAAGCCCGACCAACAGAAGCGCCCCGCCCATAAAGGCTGTGGTGATCCAGATGCGGCTGGTTTTCTGCTGGATCTGATGGTCCGGGCCAAGCCAGATCGGGGTGTTGATCCCGCCTTCCCGATTGCTGAAATTGGAAACATGGAGCATGATTTCAGTGATGGTGCCGGTGGTTTGAAACCGGGCAAGAAGCGCGTGCTTGTGAGGGATCTCCCTTTCTTTGTTTTTGCCGACCTGCCCGCCGGATACCGCAGCTTGCCCGTTGATCCATACCTCTGCCACGGAAAGGATGTCGCTGATATAGAGCGTGTGGAACTGGG
>JAHIVS010000054.1 GCA_018816605.1 Pseudomonadota bacterium | reverse complement strand
ATAAAGACACCTATGCCATTGTGTGCGGGCCACCCATCATGATCAAATTTACCCAGCCCTCTTTGGTACAGCTTGGGTATACTCAGGATCAGATTATCATGAGCCTTGAAAACAGGATGAAATGCGGCATCGGCATGTGCGGCAGGTGTAATATCGGAAAAGAACTGGTGTGCAAGGACGGCCCTGTGTTTACTTTGGCCGAGTTGAGCCGGACACCCGGGGAGTATTGAGTATTTGATCGTAAGCATCAATAAAAAATCAAGTAAGTTAAAGCGAACCATAACAATAATACAATGAAACCATAAAGGAGACCAGATGATAAAGGTTACTGAAACAGCCCAGGAACAGGTCAAGGCGTATTTTGAAGGAAAAGAGGTTCAGCCGATACGGATTTTTATTAACAACGGGGGGTGTGGCGGGCCCAGTCTGGCCATGGCCCTGGATGAAAAACGAGAGGATGATGCCGCGTTCACCCATGGCGGTGTGGAGTATCTCATGGAAAAAACCCTCTTTGAAAAAGCCTCCCCCGTCACGGTGGACTATTCCGGCATGGGGTTTAACTTAAGTTCAAGTCTGGAATTGAGCTCCGGCTGCGGCTCCTGCGGCAGTACCGGTTCCTGCTGCGAATAAAGATAGGGGAAACAAGATGCCCAAACAGATACAAATTTATCCCAAACTTGAACGACAATTGGCTGTCCTTGAACGGCAGGGAACGACCCGTTCCATTGCCGCACAAAGGGCAAGACAGATCATTGACGCCCTGATTCAAGGAGACAGCCCGGCCAGTGCCGGGTTATTGAAAAGAAAAACAGACAATCGGGTGAAAAATTGTCTTAAGTTTGATCTTGGCGCCGGGTTCAGATTGATCTGTATCAGTGAAGGGAAAATTATCTATGTTCTGTTTGTCGGCGATCATGACAGCGCGGATCATTGGCTGGACAATTATAGCAAGAAAAAACCCCATAAAACCGAACTTGAAATGAATACCTACACGGTTGACCGACAATGTGCCCAGAGGGTCAGAACGCCGGCATCCGGAATGCGGGCATCCGGAACGCCGGCACCCATGGAAGATATGTTTGAGGACCCGGGTTTTGCTCCGATAACACAGGAGGATTTACGACGGGTTTTTAAGGGATTGGTCGGATAGAGGCGGGTAATTTATATTGTTGAAGCTGGATTTATATTGATTCTGAAGTTGATGCCTTAGTCTTGCACAGGTGCTTGCACAGATCATTTAGATAAGCGTGCCAGGGGGAGGAACCCCTCTGGGTTTCTAATCAAATATAAAAACGGACGATACTATGGAAAAAAAGAGGTTAGCGGGTTCTGTAATGGTTATCGGCGCCGGGATCGCAGGCATTCAGGCCTCCCTTGATCTTGCGGATGCTGGCTTTCTGGTCCACCTGGTTGAAGAAAAACCCCAGATCGGCGGGGTGATGGCACAATTGGACAAGACATTCCCCACCAATGATTGCGCCATGTGTGTCATCTCTCCCAAGCTGGTCGAAGCGGGCCGTCACCTGAACATTGACCTCCACACGGTTGCCCGTGTGATTGAGGTGACAGGAGAGGCGGGGGATTTCACGGTGACCCTGGGCCAGGACCCCCGGTATGTGGATCTGGATAAATGCACCGCCTGCGGTGAGTGCGCCAAGGTCTGCCCCGTGGATGTGAAAAACCTGTTTGACCAGGGGTTGAGTGATCGCAAGGCCATATTCAAGCTGTATCCCCAGGGCATGCCCGGGGCCTTTGCCGTGGACAAGCAAACCACGGCCCCCTGTAAGGCGACTTGTCCGGCCCATGTGAGCATCCAGGGGTTCATCGCCCTGATGCACCAGGGGAAATTTAAAGAAGCCCTGCGCCTGTTTAAACAGGAACACCCCTTCCCCGATGCCTGCGGCCGTGTTTGCCACCATCCCTGTGAAGCCATCTGTACCCGGGGAGATGCGGACCAACCCCTGGCCATCCAAGCGCTTCATAGGTTTCTGGCGACGCTGGATGCCGAAGATCCCTATATTCCGGAGATCAAAGAAAAACGGGAGGAGAAGATCGCCATTGTGGGCTCAGGTCCTGCCGGGCTGACGGCGGCCTATTTTCTGGCACAAAAGGGATATCAGGTTACCATATTTGAAAAACTGCCGGTCAAGGGCGGGATGATGGCCGTGGGGATTCCTGAATACCGGCTGCCCAAGGCAGATCTGGCCCGAGAAATTGCCGTTGTTGAAGCCCTGGGCGTGGATATCCGAACCAGCACGGAGTTTGGCCGGGATATCACCCTGGACAGCCTTAAAGACCAGGGATATGCGGCCCTGTTCATGGCCGCGGGTCTTCATGGTTCCCGGTGCCTTGGGGTCGAGGGCGAAGACCTTGACGGGGTGCTTGCCGGCATACCTTTTTTAAGGCAGGCGGCCCTGGGCGAGGTGGATAAGCTTTCCGGCAGGGTCATGGTCATTGGCGGCGGAAATGTGGCCGTGGATGT
>JAHIVS010000411.1 GCA_018816605.1 Pseudomonadota bacterium | reverse complement strand
GCACCATGCCGACCCCGGCTTTAAGGGCAGCCCTTGGGGAACCTTCCAAAAGTTTTTTCCCAAAGACCTCAATATCTCCGCTGTCTGCCACATAATGACCGAACAATATGGACATCAGGGTGGTTTTCCCTGCTCCGTTTTCACCCAAAAGGGCAACAATTTCACCCCGTCCAAGGGAGAAAGAGATGTCCTCGTTGGCGACAATTGTGCCGAACCGTTTGGTGATGTGGGACACTGTGAGTATGGCGTTATTCATATGAAAATAGGACCTGTGGCCCGGGGGACCACAGGTTTCCGGTATTGCAACTGGCTAGTAGCTTGATTTGGGTTCTTCGTCATTGATTTCAACGACAAAGGATCCTTCCTTGATGGCCTTTCGGGTATCCTGCACCAGGGCTTTGACCTCCGTGGGAATTTTGTCTTCAAATTCATAGAAAGGCGCCAGAAAGGCCCCGCCTTTTCCCATCATGGTCCATTCCTTGTAGTCCTGGGCTGTGAACCTGCCCTCTTTGACAAGTAAAATCGCTTCATTTATAGCGTTGTCCATATTCCAAAGAGCCGAGGTTACCACAATATCCTTCCCGTTCTCTTCTTTGTTCATATCATTTACATTGCCAAAGGCAAGGATTGCCTTTTCCCTGGCCGCATCCACAACGCCTGCGCGTTCGGCATAAAGGATATCAACACCCGATTCAATCTGGGCATATGCAAATTCCTTTGCCTTTGGCGGGTCATACCAGGAGCCGATGAAAGATACCTTGAACGCGACATCCGGATTGACAGATTTTGCGCCGGCCATGAATGCATGGAAAAGACGGTTGACCTCGCCGATGGGATAGCCTCCCACCATGCCGATTTTATTGGTTTTTGTCATCTTGCCGGCGATCATGCCCATGAGGTAGCAGGGTTCATGGATATAGTTGTCAAAGACCGACAGGTTCGGCTCCGCAGGTCCAAAGGTATCTCCCATGAGATAGGCAATATTGGGGTAGTCTTTGGCCACTTTTCTGACATCCCGGGATATGCCGAAGGCCTCTCCCACAATAAGGTTGACCCCTTTTTCGGAATATTCCCGAAGTACCCGGATATAATCTGTGTTGGACACCTTCTCCGAATACGCATACTCGATCTTGCCTTCATCGGCTGCCTTCTGGAGGGCCTTGTGAAGACAGGCATCCCATTTCTGCTGAATGGGCTGGGTGTATATTCCCGCCACTTTGATTTTTTCAGAGGCAAAGGCATTTGCCGCAAAAAGAGCAGTACCCAAGATCAGGATACCGGCAACAATGGATAAGCGCTTCATAAATGATCCTTTTTATAATGATAGTGGTTAAAACTTACGGGCCTGACCAAAATCGGTCCCCCCCCGAAAATTGTGTTGAATTATGCATCACAGCTTTCCTGTCAGCAAGGATTAGCAAGAAACATACCATCGCTCTAAGCTGATTTTGTCAGCGGAATTTAGCATGTTGCGGGTCAAATTACAACCAAATCCAATTGATAAAAGAAACGGATACAGCCCTTTTTGTCATTTTGGCAGGATGGCAATGGTAGTTTTGTAAATCATATGGCACAAGGGGGTTTGGGGAGATAGAACCAATTCGCACCCTTCCCCAAATAAATCCTGGAATATCAATTCCGGGGTGACGGCTGATTTTTCTTCTTTTAAAGCGGGTTTTAAACTGATAATAAGGTTTACGCATGGAGATAACAAAAAGAAAAATTCCAAAAATGCGGATGCTGGCAGTCTTTTTTCCGTTCATGGGATACCGATTCATAATTCCTAAAAATCCTGGTCCCATTTCGGAGGTTGTTCTTGACGATTAAAGCAATCCTTTTCGATCACGACGGAACCCTTGTTGATTCAGAGGGGATTCATTTCAGAATTTGGGCCAAGATACTTGCGACCTTTGGCGTCTTTCTTTCTGAACAGCAGTATAAGGATCATTACGCCGGGATTCCAACGATGACGAATGCAACTGATATGGTTGCGCGTTTCAGCCTGCCCATGGACCCCGGGGTTCTGGTAAACGCCAAGGGGGTGGCCACACGCGATTTTCTGGCCAGGGAGTCATTTCCCTTGATGCCGGGCATCCGGGAGTCCCTTGTTCTTCTTCAGGGCTGGGGACTCCTCCTGGCGGTGGTTACCGGAGCCAGCCGGGATGGCGTTGATTCTACTATCCGTTCACAGGGTCTGGACACAACCTTTTCGACCATTGTTTCCGGGGATGATGTGGATAAAAGCAAGCCGGCCCCAGATTGTTATCAGCTTGCCATGGGACGTTTGAACCTTGTTCCCCATGAGTGCCTGGCCGTCGAAGATACCGGGCATGGTGTCGCGGCTGCCGCAGCTGCGGGGATTGCCTGTCTTGCCGTACCGACCCAGATGTCAGATCACCATGATTTTAAAAGAGCGGCAGGTGTTTTCAGGAATATCGGGGCGGCAACAGAACGGATAGCAGGATATTTAAAACTTGAAAACTCAACGTTTGGAGCTGGCTGATGTTACATGACCTTTTCCTGCAAAGCCGAAATCCAGTTGAGATTAACCAATAAACACAGCCTGATTCTGAAAATCAGGCTATAAATAAAGACCAAAAAGGGGAAGGGAAGATTACCATGGGCGGTTTTTTCGGATGCGCAGCAACCAGGTCATGCAACAAGGAACTTTTTTACGGAACCGACTATCTGTCCCATCTGGGAACCCGCCGGGGCGGTCTTGCCACGGTGGGAAAGGACGGGTTCCAGCGGTCCATTCACAGCCTTGAAAATGCCTATTTCAGGTCGAAATTTGAGGCGGATATTGAGGGGCTGACCGGTCATATGGGGGTTGGCGTCATTTCAGATACCGATTCCCAGCCCCTTATCATCCATGGCCATCTGGGAACCTTTGCCCTGGTCATGGTGGGAAAGATCGTCAATATGGAAACGCTGGTCCGGGAGGCCCTTGGGCGGAAGGTCCATTTTGCGGAAACGAGCCAGGGGGAGATCAATCCCACCGAGGTTGCGGCCGCCCTGATCTGTGAAGCCCCTTCCTTTGAAGCGGGAATCAAAAATGCCCAGGACAAAATTTTAGGCTCCTGTTCCATGTTGGTATTGACAACCGCGGGTATTTTTGCCGCCAGGGACCGGCTGGGAAGGACCCCCATTGTGATTGGAAAGCGGGACAACGCCTTTGCCGCCAGTTCCGAATCCAGTGCTTTTTCCAACCTGGGGTTTGAGCTGGAATACACGCTTGGGCCTGGTGAAATTGTACTGGTGATGCCCGAGGGTATGGAGAAGGTCCAGGCGCCCGGGGAAAAGATGCAGATTTGTTCTTTTCTGTGGATATATTATGGATATCCGGTTTCTTCCTACGAAGGCATCAACACGGAACAGGTCCGGTATAATTGCGGTGCGGCCCTGGCCCGGAAGGAGACAAAAAAGGCCGATCTTGTGGCCGGAATTCCGGATTCCGGCACCGGCCATGCCATCGGGTTTGCCAATGAAAGCAAATTGCCCTATATGCGGCCCTATGTGAAATACACGCCCACCTGGGCCCGGAGCTTCATGCCCCAGAACCAGGCCTTGCGGGATCTTGTGGCAAGGATGAAGCTGATTCCCAACCGGGATATCATCCAGGGCAGGCGGATCATATTTTGTGACGACTCTGTGGTCCGGGGGACCCAGCTTAGGGACAATTCCCAGATTCTGTATGAATACGGGGCAAAAGAGATCCACATGCGCATTGCCTGCCCCTGTCTGATTCATCCTTGTGAATTTCTCAATTTTTCGACCTCCAGAACCACTCTGGACCTTGCCGGGCGTAAAGCCATCTACGGGATAGAAGGAACCGAGGATATTGACCTTACCGAATACGCCATTGACGGATCTGAAAAGCACAGGGCCATGGTCGCATACATTGGAGAGCGTCTGGGGCTGACCAGTCTGAGGTACCAGACCCTCCCAGACCTGGTGGCGGCCATCGGGCTTCCCAAGGAAAAATTGTGCACCCATTGCTGGGATAGGTCCAGCTATTATTAGGCGGTAAAGGAGGTGACAGATGGGCATGTTGTTTGTTGATTCACATTGTCATCTCCATGACGAAAGGGTTTTTCCGGATATGCCCCAACTTGTGGCCCGGGCCCGAAAAGCCGGTATCCGCAAAATGGTTTCCTGTGCCACCATGGAAGAAAATTTTGACAGGACAGCCGGACTGGCCGCTGCCCATGGGGAAATTCTTCCCTGTTTCGGCATCCATCCCTGGTTCCTGGACAGTTTGTCCTGTGACTGGCAGCAGCACCTTGAAACCGTTTTGACGGCCCACCGGTCGGGAATCGGTGAAACCGGATTGGATTTCATGGACAAACGGGCAAACAGGGATCTTCAGATCCGTGTTTTTTCCCATCACCTGAAGCTTGCCATGGATCTTGAAAGACCTATCAACATTCATATCCGCAAAGCCTGGGATACCTTTATTCATCTGCTGAAAAAATTGGGCCCCTTAAAAACCCCGGGTCTGGTTCATTCCTATTCCGGGTCTGCGGACATGGTTCCCCTGCTTGAAAAATACAATTTGTATATTTCTTTTTCAGGATCCGTGACCCGGCCCAATGCCAAAAAGGGAATCAGGGCCCTTGGGGCGGTATCAAAGGAGCGGCTGATCCTTGAGACCGATACCCCGGATATCTATCCAAGTATCCCGGGATACTCTGAAAACAAACGCAATGAACCTGAAAATTTGCCGGCCATTGCTCAAATTGCAGCCCTTCGGGCAAATATGGGGTTTGAAGAATTGGTAAACCATGCCTATAATAACAGTTTAACCCTGTTTAAGGCTATTTTGCCTTAAAGGAGATCTGCAAAGCCTATGAACCAGTTTGCCCGCACAGAACAATTGCTCGGCCGGGATGCCATGGAAAAAATCAGACAGGCCCGGGTGGCTGTGTTCGGTCTGGGGGCCGTCGGGTCTTTTGCCACAGAAGCCCTTGCCAGGGCAGGTGTCGGGTATCTGCGTCTGGTGGATTTTGACCGGGTGGACGCTTCCAATATCAACCGTCAGCTCTATGCCTTAAATTCCACCATTGGCCGGCAAAAGGCCAAGCTTGCAAAGGAGCGGGTTGAGGATATCAATCCTTTGTGCACGGTGGATGTCCACCATGCCTTTGTCAACGCCGAGAGTTTAACAGATCTTTTATCCCAGGATCTTACCGTGGTGGTGGATGCCATTGACGGGCTTAATTCAAAGGTCAATCTGATTTTCGGAGCCGCTGGCATGGGATTGCCCGTGGTCTCCAGCATGGGAGCAGGGGGAAAGACGGACATCTCGCTTATCAAAACAGGGGATCTCTCCCAGACCTGTGTTTGTCCCCTGGCCCGGGTGGTGCGCCAGCGGCTGCACCGCCGTGGATTGTACCAAGGGGTTACCTGCGTTTATTCCATTGAAAAACCTCTGAACAAGCAGCCATATGCCCCGGCAGATGCCGCGGAGACTCTGTCCGGCCATGGCCGGTCCCGGCCGCCCATCGGAACAATTCCATGGGTTCCCGGGGTCTTCGGGCTAAACATGGCTGCCGAGGCGGCAAAGATCATTGTCCAAGCAGGGTGCATATGAAATTGGGCTTGCGAAGGGTTCTGGGGATATTGCTGGGTGCCCATCTTTTTTTTTCCGGTCCCGGCGTCTGCAGCACAATCGATTGGAAATCTTACACCCAGGGGGTTGCCGAGGCAAAGTCCCAGGGGAAAAAGGTGTTTTTGTATTTTACCACCGACTGGTGTGCCTATTGTGAAAAAATGGACCAGGAGTCCCTTGGCCATGGGGGGGTCATCTCTTTTTTAAACCAGAACTTTATCAGCATCCGTGTGGATGGAGACCATGAAAAAAAAATTGTAAGGGCCTACAAGGTTTTTGGATATCCGGAGAGTTTTTTTCTGGACGAAAACATGAACCCCCTGCTGGACCTGCCGGGGTTTGTCGGGCCGGGGCTTTTTTATTTTTACATGGAATATATTGTCTCAAATGCCTACAGAACCATGAGTCCGAGGCAATACTATGATTCAAGATAGGAAGCAATCCTGGAAAACGGGTGTATTTCGGGTTGATAAAGGGAATATGCAGTGATAATGGATAGGTCAGGAAACGGAAACCATAAGGGAGAACCATCGAATATGAGAAAAATAATGAAA
Source organism: Pseudomonadota bacterium (assembly GCA_018816605.1). The sequence continues at coordinate 2,166 of JAHIVS010000411.1, read as the reverse complement.
CTTCTGGCTGCCATCTGCCTTTTGGGGTGGGTGTGGTCAGCCTCCCTGGCGGCCCAGGATATATATGTCAGCGGCATTACCAAAATTACAATGCGGACGGGCCCGGGAGTGGAGCATAAGATTGTTGCCATGCTTACCTCTGGTTCAAAGCTTGAGACCATTGAATACAAGAGTGACTGGTCCCACGTGAGAACACAGGACGGTAAGAGCGGTTGGGTATTGTCCCGGTTTTTGACACAAGAAGCCCCCCAGACCCTGCTGGTCGAGCAATTGCAGGCGGAGAATAAGCGTCTGGCGGCAGCCCTTGAACAGGCTGTGGAAAAAAATCAGGCCTTGGCAGCAAAAAGTGATGATCTGGTGGATATTGAGGAAAAATACAAGAAACTGGAACAGGCATCTGCCGATTATTTAAAATTGAACGAGAATTACAACGCCCTTACCAGACAATCCCGGGATCAGAAAGATCGCATCCAGGCCCTTGAGCAGAATATGAACAATGAAGAAAAATTATGGTTCCTCAGCGGCGCAGGGGTCTTCATTGTCGGATTGATCATTGGGCTGAGCACCCGGAAAAAGAAAAGAAGTTCTCTGCTATGATAAAAAAAACCGATTTTTTGGTGATTGGCAGCGGCATTGCGGGCTTAAGCTATGCATTAAAGGTGGCTCAATTTGGAAAGGTCGCCATTGTGACCAAAAAAAAGATTCAGAAAAGCAATACCGCCCTGGCCCAGGGCGGGGTGGCGGCTGTTTTCAGTGAAAAGGATTCCTTTGACCTCCACATGCAAGACACCCTGAACGCAGGGGACGGCCTGTGCAATAAAGAGGTGGTAAAGATGGTGGTGGAAAACGGACCCGACCGCATCAAGGAATTGGCTTGCCAGGGTGCCCGCTTTAACATGGATGGCCAGGGGGCCTATGATTTTGCCCTGGGGCAGGAAGGGGGGCATTCCGCCAAGCGGATTGTGTTTGCCCAGGACCTCACGGGCAAGGAGATTGAAGACACCCTGGTGGCAAAGGTTGAAGCCAATGGGAACATCACCATCCTGGAAAACCATATCGCCGTTAACCTGATTACCTTTTCCACCAGCGTCAGAAACGGCCTGGTGGTGACCCAGCATGAAAATATCTGTTGCGGCGCCTATGTCCTGAACAATGAAACCGGTAAAATCGAAACCTTTTATTCGGGTGTCACCCTGCTTGCCACCGGCGGTGCCAGCAAGGTCTATCTTTATACCTCCAACCCGGATATTGCCACGGGAGACGGAATAGCCATGGCCTATAGGGCCGGTGCCTCGGTTGCCAACATGGAGTTTGTACAATTCCATCCCACCTGTCTGTACCACCCGGAAGCCAAGAATTTTTTGATTTCAGAAGCGGTCAGGGGGGAAGGCGCTTTTTTAATCGATGAAAAGGGCAGACGGTTCATGGAAGACTATTCTCCTGACAAGGAGCTTGCCTGCAGGGATGTTGTGGCAAGGGCCATTGACAATGAACTGAAGAAAACAGGGGCGGATTCCGTTTTTCTGGATATCACCCACAGGGATGCCGGCTTCATACAAAAAAGATTTCCCAATATCCATGCCCGGTGCATGGAATACGGCATCGACATGACACGGCAGCCCATTCCCGTGGTTCCGGCAGCCCACTATATGTGCGGTGGGGTGGCAACGGATCTGAGCGGAAAAACCGATATCCAGCGGCTCTATGCGGTGGGGGAAACCGCCTGCACCGGATTGCACGGTGCCAACCGTCTTGCATCCAATTCCTTGCTGGAAGCCCTGGTCTACGCCCACAATGCTGCCAAAGCTTCCCTTGAAGAGTTCAGGTCCATTGGCAGCAAACCCGCCGTGACCCTGGACCTGTGGGATGAAACCAAGGCAGGAGACAGTGACGAAGCCATTATGGTATCCCATAACTGGGATGAGATCCGGCGGCTCATGTGGAATTACGTGGGGATTGTCCGGTCGGACAAGCGCCTGGAGCGGGCAAGGCGGCGGATTGAGAATATCCAGCAGGAAATCAATGAATATTATTGGGATTTCAAGGTGACGGCAGACCTGATTGAACTGCGGAATCTGGCCACAGTGGCCGAACTGATCATTCAATCGGCCCTGATGCGCAAGGAAAGCCGGGGGCTTCACTATAATATCGGATACCCGAAAAAAG